>JABABC010000001.1 GCA_014238445.1 Coxiellaceae bacterium | reverse complement strand
TATTGCTTGCTATTAGTTACCTTCATATTGATCTGACGAAGTAAACTTTGCACAACATATAACGTACCAGTACTCACCGCCAGCTGTGCTTTAGGGATATCACCCACCTGCTCTTGAAATCCCAAACAAGTAACCACCCCTGAGAATACTTCATCTGCCAAGTCATCAAACAATTGGGTGACATCATTAAGCTCAGTGATATTAATGCAATAACTATTATTGTTTATTTTTTGATAACTGCCACCCACATCGACACCAATAACTCGATCACCTCTCAACTCCAACTGATGCTGTAATAAAATCAAGTGCTCCCTGCTATCAGAGATCACTAACCACTGACGTTGATGGTTTTTCGTTGAAACAATCATCGCTTTCTCATCCAATCGACTGATCATCACCGATTGTGATTGTTGCTCATTGACGTCATTATCTCCCAGCACAATAAACTCATTCCAACCACACTGTTTTAATGCCTTATTCCACTGAGACGATGTTAATAACGGATAATCTGATCGCAAAGGATCATCAGAAAATCGCCACCACCCGTCTAACAATCCAAAGGTTAAATCAACCCATAAAGCTCGCTGCGTTCCCTCCAACATTAATAGAGACCCACCGGGAACTAGTAGAGTGTAAATATGAGATAAGGTTGTCTGTAAGTCTTTTGTTGCATGCAACACATTTGCTGCAATCACCAAATCGTATTGTTGCGGTGCAAAACCCTGCTCCAAAACATCTGATTCCAAATTCAAGGTCTGGTACTGTATAAACGAATACTCACTGAATTGCTTTTTAGCTTTTTCAAAAAAACCTGCACTAATATCCGTATAAATATAATCTGTTCGATCTTGAGGTAGTAATTTCAAGACATGCGCTGTCGTACCTCCAGTACCCGCACCCACTTCCAAGATGCGAACACGTCGATCTTTTGGAAAACAATCTAATAGCTGTCGTATCGCCACGTCAACTTGATGGTTCATCCACTGTGATAAAGGACTCGACTGATATAACTGGGAAACAGAGATACCGTCTTCTTCTTTAAATAATAAATCCAGTGGATCAGCCCTGCCTTGCCAGACATCTTGAAGCTTTTCTCCACAGCGAGATAACAAACCTAATTCAATCCGTAATTCTGGATAAGATACTAATAAGGATTCCGATGATTCTGCTTGCAATACCAATGGTTTTAATAACTGCCAAGCATCACCTTCTGAGGATTTTAGCTCAAAATAACCCGCCTTAACCAAGCGATTCATTAAATAGCATAATAGTTTTTTATGTACTTGCTGAATATGGCCTCGCGACATCAGTTCATCCAGTGTGATGGTATCTGTCACAGTGAGTTTTAATGGCAAAGCATTCAATGCGTCGATTACGTAATGTAAAGCTAATTGCTCCATCGGCACTCGCGCCTGAAAGAGTCCTTCTAAATCAGGTCGAAGCGAAGCATTCAAGACAACTTCTGTAGAGCGTTTTATCGTTAACAAGTTAACTGTATTTAATGGACTTCGTTTTTTACAGGTATTGACTCCCAAACTTTCACGCCAAAACCATTCATAATACCAATCAGATATATCAGACGATTGATTCATCACAGCTTCTAGCTTCGTTTGCGTTACCGATTGAAACCGTAAGCCTTGCACGCGAGCTTGTGCATTTCCTTGATCATCATATAGTGTTAAATCAAGTGTTATGCCTTGATCATTG
>JABABC010000188.1 GCA_014238445.1 Coxiellaceae bacterium | reverse complement strand
CCAAGCTGCAGCAATTGCTTTTCATCAAAAAAGGTGCCGTCAGACATAACCAACCTCACCTTCAACAACACAATCAATCAATGTGCGTCTTACATTGTCAGTAATCATTAACTCATAAACGCGGTCTTTTGCTTGTCCAAGCTCGTAAAATGTAACCTTTCTTTTGTAATGCCCTTGCTCGCCTAAACCGTCATCTATCCAGTTTCCCCACGTATAGCCGCTATCATCTGACCATCTCATTGAGATTTTAGCTTCTCCAGGTGATTCAGATAAACCAACATCCATAACCAATTCTATTCGATCTGTTATAAATACGTTTTGGTTAGCGTGAATAGTAGGCGTTACCCTTCGAGCCTGCATATAAGCGCCGTATTCTTGAAATATATCAAGGTCCAGCTCACCTATAAAACCTCTGTATCTATCACCTACTAGATTTAATTCCCACGCCCTGACGTTTAAGCGTGAACGCCACACGTCACCCGTGTAACCGCTTGAACGTTGGTGCCACATCCGTGTGTTAGTATCATAAATCCATGTTTCGTTGCCAGATGGAAAAGAGAAGGCAATAAACTTATGCCCGTTTTCCGTCCAAGCTGAAGCCTCACAATCGCTTGTTTTTTCATACTGCCTGATAGAATTCTCAATGCCGTAATGTGATATTCTAGTAGGTGTATAGCCGTTACTAACATATACTCTACCATCCGTAGAGCACCAAAATACGTTAGAATCCTTCATAACTTTGGCATCTTTTCCAGCCAATCCAAACCCGTTAGAGCTACCACCATCAACAACTGAGAAGGGGAATTCTGTTGCCCCTGAGTTATATAGAATAGTAATTGAATCAGCGCCAAAAACCCACACACGCCGCTCAACCTGAGCTATACCCACACATAAATCAGTATTAGCGCCCGCAATAATGAAATCTAAAGGATTGATCACTCTTGCATTTTTCGGCGTTTCCGTGCAATAGATTCTATCCGTGCCAGTTCTTGTCAATAATATATAGCCATCTTGAAATGTTAAATCTGACACCGCACCGGCTGAATACTCTTTACTTAACCCTGTTTTATCGTAAACCCAATATGATACACCTGTTGCTATACAAATTTGATTACCGAACTCTTCACGCGCATCACCTCTATCAGTCATTGATACAAGGCCATCACCGTCAATTCTTCCTATTTTATAAAAGCTTTTATCAATACTTACTGAGTAAAGATACTGATCAACAACAGCAAAAAGCTTTCTTTGATTTTCAGAAAAATGAAGCCCTCTAACCTCTCCGCTTACACTCGATATCTCAGAAAACATCTTGCAGCCCGACACTGACTGAAGCGCTACGATTGTACGAGTATCAGCAGCCTCTTGAATTTCGGGGTAAAGATTTATGCACTTCTGGTTAGAAATCTTTATTGATCTATTTTCGTATGCTTGTCCAATAAAGGGGATTTTCACGACTGCCCCCACTGCCTTGGGTAAATATATAAGCTGCTATTATCTTGATCCCAATCTTCAGCCTGAGATTTCAAGCTAGCAGCTCTAGCATCAAGCGCAGCCTGTCTATCAAGCGGTAAGCCGTACTGTATAGCAAGCTCTGAAGATAGGGCCCACTCTAAAGCCCTGAACCACTCTTCAGGAAAATCAGGCGTTTCTGTTTCGGATGAAAATGCAGAAAGTGGCGACTGGAATCTAAATAAAAGCACGTTTTCATAGTCGTAAGATACAGGCCATACAATAACCTGAGAGCTTGTTTTTTGTGGTGTATAAAACATCTGAACAGGTACACCTTCAGTATGCTTATCGGGTAACAGATTGTAACCAGTCATAGATAGCATATACAAAGGAAGTTCATAGTTTGCCGATACCTGAAGCAACCTAACGTTATCCTGATATATTTTTAAAGGCTTATCCATTTGATCAGCCTCTCTGTAAATATACACCGTTGCGCCTTCGGGTATATCTGCTGTAAATTCGCAAGCTATACCAATTTCAAGATCTAAGACGGTGGCGACTGAATACCAATCCATAACGCCAACGCTGTTTATGAATCCAATGTTCATTTCACATGCTGTGTTGTATTTAACACCGGCATATGAAAATAGAGATTCAATATTTATTGTCGATTCGCCAACAATTGCCGCCGATGTTGTTTTAGTTAACACCCAGTCGCCTGATGTTGCATGTACTGTATTGAGCTGTACTGCATCATATTTACAACCGTCATCACTGCAAGCTAAGCCTGATGGGCTGCCTAAATCGTACGATTTACGGCCCTTCTCAAGGAATACAACACCCTCCTTATCTTTCCATAAGTGCAAGCCATCAGCTATCCAGCTTTTAACAATAGTATTTAGCGCATCAATGCCCTTTGACATGTCGCTGGCTTTGGTGGGCTGCCCTGCTTGAGCTACCCTAATATTTCTGAGGGCTCTTGTGACAATTTGGCAGCCTGTTGTCTCGCTCATAAGTCGCTTGCCTCAACTGGCTTATCAATGAATTGAACCGTGCGCGGCCTGACTTCGCGCAATGGCCTACGCTCTGGTCTCGCTTTAATAAAGTCTTGAGGATTCCTGATTTCAACTTCGTCACGATGGCAGATTAAACCGTTCCATAACTTCCTAGATTCACTGGCGTACATCTCCCTACCTGTTAAATCAGATTGAATTAGATGGTCGCCATCCTTGAATCGTGCGCGCCTGCGTTTAAATCTCACCCCATGCCCCTTTTATAACTGCATTAATATTAACCTAAAAGAGCGGGGCTATAAAGCCCCTAAAAATAAGGGTTTATGCTGATGGCCTAACCCACAGTTCAGCAGCTCCGACCGTGGGCGAGCCTGTCACCGTAAATGTTGGCTGAACATCAGATGCAATGCGTATTGCTTTCGGTAACTCATAGACACTTATTGCTGATGTTTGAGGGGCTGTGAATACGCCAAAATAATCATCTGT
>JABABC010000002.1 GCA_014238445.1 Coxiellaceae bacterium | reverse complement strand
TTGTCAGCCTTGTTGTCGCAAAAGTTAGGGGATGTGATTATTCAATGTGGTGGTCCGAGTGATTTGCAGTTAATTGCAGAGAGTCCCATTCCCCATCAATTTTATTGTGCATTAGATGCCCTGAGAACATATATTTCTCGCGATGTTATTGTTGCTGATCAATCGTGTTTACCTTTTTTTCCTGCCTCTGTGGATGTTGCTGTGGTTGCTCATTTATTAAGCTTCGTGAAAAACCCACTGGATTTACTGCAGCAGCTATATACCTCCTTAACACCCGATGGTCAGTTGTATGTTTTAGGATTTAATAGTCGTAGTTTGTGGGGCGCAACGTCGCTTCTATCATCAGGCAAGGGTTACCCATGGTGCGGGCATTTTTACCCCTTATCAAGGGTTGTTTCATGGTTGAGGGGTTGCGGTTTTCGTGTCGTGATTAAGAAAACGGTGTGTTTTAGGCCGCCCACGAATGATAAGAGTCTGTGGGAAAAATTGTTATTTCTTGAAGCGTTAGGTCAAATGTGTTGTCCGCGATTAGGTGGGGCTTATCTCATTTTGGCTCAGAAATGTGAGTCAACGTTTACCCCCGTGCGCAGTTCATGGAGGGCTCGTGAGACTTCGATTCAAGGCGTCTGTACGGAGGGCCGTGCGATACATGTGCCTCGGGAGCATCATTAGTGTGAGTGCTAGGGGGATGGTTCTAGTAGGGTTCCTGGTAATTTATGAGTGGCTATGATAAAACACAGGCCAATATCATTGGTATCCTATCATTGTTGATGATGTGGATTACCTGACACAGTAGAATAACCGTATGTTTAGTCGAAATATTTGGAAGCCATTTAAAGGCCGTTTTCAGCAACGATCTGATTCAACCAGTGTTGTGGTGACGCGGAAGAATCATGCCCTATCACGTAAGCACATCAGTCCCAATGCGTTAAAGGTGTTGTATCGATTGCAACGTGCGGGTTATGAGGCGTATTTAGTGGGTGGTTCTATCCGTGATATTTTGTTGAAAAAACCCACTAAAGATTTTGATGTGGTGACGAATGCGCATCCAGAAGAAATTCGTCAATTGTTTTCTAATAGTCGTATTATTGGTCGTCGATTTCGTTTGGTACACATTAATTTTCATCAGGAAGTGATTGAGTGTTCAACCTTTAGGGCGGGCCACAGTGAGTCCGGTAAGGGGGATGATCCAGACAGTGTGATTCGATCGGATAATACTTTTGGCTCTATCGAGGAAGATGTTTGGCGCCGTGATTTTACGGTGAATGCACTTTATTATAACGTTAAAGATTTTTCGATTGTTGACTATACCGGTGGGCTGATTGATTTGCGCCACCGCGTTATGCGTATATTAGGCGATCCGTCAAAACGATTTGAAGAAGACCCTGTACGACTATTGAGAGCTGTTCGCTTGGCTGCGAAATTAAATTTTACATTGCATCCTGATACAGAGGTGATAGTCAGAACACAGCAGGCTTTATTATCACAGGTACCCTCTTCGCGATTGCTCCATGAATGGTTGAAATTATTTTTTCATGGTCATGCGGTGGTCACGTATGACAAGATGGTGGATTATGGTTATATGGATGCGCTTTTTCCATCTATTTCCCAGGCATTGTCTGCGCGTGGTGTTGCAACTGATCAGTCCTTGATTGATCGAGCGTTGAAAGCAACGGACGAGCGTTTTTATGCCAGCCAATCGATTAACCCTGGGTTTTTAATGGCTGTTTTATTTTGGCCTGTTGTGTTATGGCATGAGTCACAATTGAGTGGCGAGCGATTAAAGCCAGCGGTTTGTTTTATGAGGGCTATTGATATGGCCTTAGATGAAACGGTACATTTGATTCGTTTGCCAGCACGAATGATTCATATGATGCGGACAATGTGGCGTATGCAAAAGCACTTGGAATTCCCCAAGGTTCGTCGAGTGGATAACTTATATGAGCAACGTTATTTTAGAGCTGCTTATGATTTATTAGAGTTGCGTGCGCAGTCAGGTGAAGTGCGTTTTAAATGGCCTCAATGGTGGAAGTCCTATCAAGCGGGTTCCACGAAGGTACGCATGAAAATGTTACGTAAACTGCAGGAGCAGCAGCGGGCGAGACGTGAAAAATGATGACGTCAGTTTATTTGGCTTTAGGAAGTAACTTAGATGACCCTGAGCAACAAGTTGTCAGTGCAATATCACGATTAGCCAATCACCCTCGTATTGATCTTGTGGTTCGATCCAGTTTGTACCGTAGTCAGCCATTAGACGGGGTGGATCAACCCGACTATATTAATGCGGTGGTTGAAGTACACACTATGCAATCTCCAGAAGCATTGTTAAATATCACGCATCAGATCGAATCTCAGATGGGGCGTGCTCGCATAGCGGGCCAACGTTGGCAAGCGCGTGTTATTGATATTGATATTGTGTTATATGGTATGCAATCGATAGATACACCATCTTTGCAAATACCGCATTATGCGATGAAGGAGCGAGCTTTTGTTTTATGTCCTTTGTTGGAGGTTGCGCCTAATTTGATGCTCCCATGCGGTAATACCGTGAAGGCGTGTTGTGTCTCAATAGATCAGAGCGGTTTAGAGAAAATACCGAATAGGGTGGAGGATATTGTATGAAGACGGCTATTTTTCCAGGAACTTTTGATCCCATTACTAAAGGGCATGAGGATTTGATTGCGCGTGCCGTGAAGCTGTGTGATCGCTTGATTGTTGGTGTGGCTACGAGTCTAAGGAAAGCGCCTCATTTTATATTAGATGATCGCTTGGCTATGTGTCGATTGGCATTCAATCAGTTTGATGCAGTTGAGGTGATGCCAGTATCAGGTTTGTTAGTCGATTGTGCTCGTGAGCATGGTGCTCAGGTGATTATGAGAGGGCTACGTGCAGTCTCTGATTTTGATTATGAATTTCAGTTAGCAGGAATGAATGATACCTTGGCTCCAGAAATAGAAACCGTATTTCTGCCTTCAACGCAGGAGTATGCTTACCTGTCTGCGACGATGGTAAGGGAGATTCTTACTTTAGGGCGTGATCCGTCACCTTTTTTAAGTTCAGTAGTGTTAGATTATATACAAGCGTTGAGCTAGGTGGTTTAAATTATGTCTCTATTAATTACTGATGAATGCATTAACTGCGATGTGTGTGAGCCAGAGTGTCCGAATGATGCGATTTATATGGGTGAGTTCATTTATGAAATAGACCCAAAGCGCTGCACAGAGTGTCAAGGGCATTTTGACACGCCGCAGTGCCAAGAGGTGTGTCCGGTTGAGTGTATTTTGGTGGGTGTTGAAGAAACTAAGGGGACCTTGGTGGACCGATACCGGCAATTAACAGAAGAAGGTGTGTCGGATGACGATCATTAGGCAGCGAATATATCGAACGCCTAGTTATCACTACTGTCATCATTAATGTTTTAAAAGTTCCTCGTAGGTGTGACGAATATCTATCAAGTTTAAAAAATATTCCTAGATAAAACGGCTTGTCATTGAGTCTCGTGACATTTGTCTCGTACGTCAACATTGATAATGTTGCTTCGCCGCCAGTTGGCCCATCGATAACAGTGTCTTTGTATGACGGTAGCTTGTTGTAGGTGTGTTGCTTGATTATTGTTGAGTGTATTTTTTTAGTAGTTCATTCATTTGTACTTGTTGTTTTTTGATGCTATTCAATTGTTGTTTGATATCGTTAATGTCGTGCTCTTCTTGTTCAATGAGTTCGGATTCTTTGAGTAGAAGTATTTTTAAGAAATCAGCGGTGAGTACAACAAATACCCCAATGCCGACAATCACGAGTAGGCAGCCAATGATACGGCCCAATACGCTTTGAGGGACGATGTCACCATAACCCACCGTAGAAACCGTAGCAATTGCCCACCAAATGCCATCCCAGGCATTGTCAATATTGGGGTCTATTCCAGCCACAGTAATGCCAAAGATAAAGACAATGATAGCGGCAGCTAATATGGTTGTATGTAATTGCCCATCGATAAAAAAGAGAATAATAATGCGAGCGGTTCGCACTAAAATAAAAAGAGTTAAGAGGGGGCGCAAGTTGAGTAGAAATGCAGAATGTGTGTTTTGTTGAAATAGAATGGGTATGCCTAGGATAACAATGAGTAAAATAATCCACTGCTGCTTTAAGTAGAGTGCTTTGTTGCTTGTGATGCGTAGTAGAATGAGAAAATCTGCTAAGAAGAATAGCCAAATTCCCCAGTCAAGTAGGTGGAAAAATGGGTTTGGGTTGTGTGTTGTGCGAGCATATTGCCATTCGTAGAGCAGTCCTATCGCTGCAAGTATCATGATGTAACTAAAGTATTTGTCTAGGCGGAGCGCGAGTTTATTTTCTGAAGGTGATAACCCATAAATGCCAAGGTATTGCAGCCAAGTATTTTGAAATTGTGTTGTGAGTGGCATGGCATGCTTCCTTGCTAAAGAGTGATAGGTGTTGCTCTATTTATGTTTTGATGGTATCGAATTTAGATGGGGAGTACAAATATGCCGTGCTATTAGTGTTGGCAACGTGTGCAGTAAGTCGTTGATCGTTGTTGTTGAGTGATGAGTTTTAGTGTGCGTTGGCATTGGGGGCAGGGTAGGCCCGCTTTCCCATATACTTGTAATTGTTGAGAAAAATAACCGGGGTTGCCATCACTGTTACGGAAGTCTTTGAGTGTGGTGCCACCTTGCTTGATAGCTTGTTGAAGTACCTTTTTGATGACCGTGACAAGGCGTTCGCAGCGGCGCTTAGAGAGGCGGTGTGCAGGTATGAGAGGTGATATGCGGGCTAGAAACAACGACTCTGTCGCGTATATATTACCAACACCAACGATTAAATGGCTGTTCATGATCAATGATTTGATAGAGCAGCGTCGGTGTTGCAGTAACTCGAAGAGTGCATTGCCTGAAAATGTTGAGTCGAGAGGTTCTAAACCTAAGGGTTGGATGCGCGGGTGCTCTTCGGGCGGTTCTATGGTCCAGAG
>JABABC010000003.1 GCA_014238445.1 Coxiellaceae bacterium | reverse complement strand
TATTACCAGTGGTTCTGCACTCTATATGGCGGGTGCTGGTGGCGCTCTAATTGCTTATCTCATCATGGGTCTTTTGGTCTACATCCTCATGAACAGTTTAGGTGAAATGGCCGCTTATAATCCGGTTTCAGGCAGCTTTATTCAATACGCTTCAGACTATGTGAGCAAACCCTTTGGTTTTACCATGGGTTATAACTACTGGTTTAATTGGGCGATCACGGTAACCACTGAACTGGTGGCTGCGATGCTGATCATGAACTTCTGGTTTCCAGACACCAATCCACTCATTTGGTGTGCCTTGTTTTTTGGCTGCATCATTATATTAAACTTATTATCCGTAGAGAATTATGGTGAAGCTGAATACTGGCTGTCATTTTTAAAAGTGATCACTATACTTATTTTCATCATCGTGGGTGCTTTTGTGATTTTACACGACCTCCATCACAGCGATACTGCGATGAAAAATTGGCAATCCAGTCAAGCTATTTTTCATGGCGGTCTCACTAGTTTATTTGAAGTGTTCTTACTCTCAGGTTTCGCCTTCCAAGGCTCAGAGCTCGTTGGCATTGCTGCCGGTGAAGCTGAAAACCCACAAAAAAGTATTCCTCGTGCGATCAAGCAAGTATTCTGGCGCATCCTGTTATTCTACGTATTAACCATGTTTGTAATCAGCTGTGTAATCCCTTATACCGACACACGATTACTCAATACGGGCAATAACGTCTCACTCAGCCCCTTCACATTACTCTTCGCACACATTGGTTTAAGCCACGCCGCTTCTTTAATGAACGCTGTCATTTTAATTGCAGTATTATCTGCCTGTAATGCAGACCTCTACTCTGCCACTCGTATCTTGTGGCACATGAGCAAAGAAGGCGACGCCCCTAAATGCTTCCGTCGCACCAATCGCTTTGGTGTTCCCACCACCGCTTTAGCCGCCACAGCGATATTTGGTTTGCTCGGTTTTTTATGCAATTACATCGGCAGTGGCCGTTTATTTTTATGGTTAGTGAATGTCTCTAGTCTAGCCGGCTTTATTGCCTGGACAGGTATTGCTGTTAGCCACTACCAATTTAGAAAACACTACCTCAAACAGGGTCATGCTTTAAAAGACCTACCCTACCAAGCCAAAGCCTATCCTATCGCACCCTTGTTCGCACTCACCTTGTGCTTAGTCATCATGGTGGGCCAAGCGTATGTCTTATTGCTAGAAGGGCACTTCTCACTCACAGACCTAGCAGCAACTTATATTGGCGTACCGATTTTAGCTCTCATTTGGATTGGTAAAGCCATTGTTCAGCGACGTTCATCCACAACTAGACACTAAAACAAGGTGTCGTTCAATCCATAGGCGCTGACTCAGATAAGATGCAATCCATACGCCTGCACCCATCGTTAAACACACCCACTGACGTGTTTTAAATCAGCAGCTTACAAAATAGTCGCACGAGAAGCACTCAGATTGTCTATAATAACAGCATGAAGGCAATACGATGAGGGAAGACGCGATGAAAAACCGGCACTATCATTGGTTAATGATAACAGGGCTATCTAGCATCATTAGCATAATCAGCTCCTTAAGCTATGCTAATACAAAAGCTATCACAACCTATCAATCACTTGACCAAAGCGTCACCGTATTTATTAATAATAACCGCTACATTAACCGTGTCGTTTTTAATAACGAGCAAGATTCCTGCTCTGTCAATATCACTATTACACAACAACAAGGGCATCTATTCAGTAACAACAGCGTGAATTACTCAACCTTTCAATGGCAATTAGCACCATCCAATGGCGCAGCTAACATCTCAGGCGTACTGTCTTACACAGGCGCATACGGTTCATCCTATATAAAATGGGATACACCCATCAATACAAGAAAATGCACGATTGATAGACAGAACATAGATAAACGTATCTTCCCACTCTAGCCTGGCAATTAATGAACGTACTCAACTAAGCGCTGCAAACTCTGCTCAATCATCGTATCGATTGCGTTTGGCATATCAGAAATAATCTCCTGTGTCACACGATTGACCACTGCCACACACACCGAACTCACACGATGACCTAACGCCTGGCCCAAAGCAAAAATCAATGCCGTCTCCATTTCTAAATTATAAAACGCGTGGTCTTTAAAGATGATACCAGCCAACGACTCAATCATCATTGGCGTTCTGAGTGGCAGGCGTAATGCTCGACATTGTGCTCCAAAAAAGCTTGGACACGTTAGTGTCATACCAACATGACCTAATGATGATAAATGATCCACTAAATCCTGTGTACCTACACCCACATAAAGGCTTTTTTGTAAATGTTCTGGAAATGTAGGTTGTAACGCTGATAACAATGCTTTACCAACTGACTCACCGTGAATATCATAGGCATTAAACACACCATCCATACCGACTGCATAACGCGACACAATCATGTCACCAGGATGTATGCTCGGGTGAATAGCACCGCAAGTGCCTAATCGTAAAAACGTTAACTGTCGCAGATTATCCTTCACCCTGCGTGTCTTGAAATCAATATTCACCAACGCATCCAGTTCATTCATTACGATATCGACACAGCCACTGCCAATGCCGGTAGAAACGACCGACAAATGATGCCCTTGATACCACCCTGTATGCGTCACAAATTCACGATGGGATTTTTTAACTGTAATACGGTCAAAATACCGTGACACCTGTGGCACTCGATCAGGATCACCCACCAAAATAATCATTGAGGCCAGGTCATCTGGAAATAAATCTAAGTGATAGATAGAACCATCAGTATTCGTTAATAACGCGGTTTCTTGAATCGTTGATGCCACTTAATCATCCCTCCCATTAACCAGTGAAATGAGACCATCTTCCCCAACAGCATACAGGATAAAAAAATAAATAACCTTAAAATTCAATCAGTTATAAAAAACACCATAATTACCTGTTAAAAATGATCTATAATTAAATTATACCAACAATGAGTGATTAATGTCATGAGGAGAGTCACCACAAAAACACAGGATTTAACTCGAAGGAACCGAAAACACTGGGGTTTAGCCTCATCGACTCCGTTTAATCTAACTTTTTTTACTTGGGGTATTTACCTGCTCTTTCAACACTCATCCGCAAAGAGCAACCCCACCAGCGATTCAACACCACCCTCAGATACCGACAATCCTAATGCAACCACCCCTAATATGGACTCATTGCAGGCATCACCACTCGCCCATGCAGCACTCACACCCATGGATAAGCACCCCAACCTTCACACAACTGCCGATGAAACCGAAGAAGAAACACCGATGACTGAAAATAGTGGAAGTGCTGAAAGCGGCGGTATGAGTAGCACCGTACTACTCGTCTTAGCGGGTGCGGCGGGCATTGGCGTTGCAGCTGTGGCAGGTGGTGGAGGCGGTAGCAGCAGTGGAGATAACACGACAACGACCGCTCCAGCGCCAGTCATACCGGATGGTGACGATGGTGGTGATGGTGACGATGGTGACGATGGTGACGATGGTGACGATGGTGACGATGGTGACAATGACACATCACTCATCATGAATCAAGAAACCTCTATTTTTAGAGACTATGCCGTCATAGAAGCAACTACCAGCAATAACATGTACACCATAGAAAACTTCTTTACCGACAATGGGTCTGACTTAACTATTAGCGTTGATGATCCCAGTACTATCTTTGCAGTTAATCCCACTATTGATGGAAGCAACTTATCATTTACTCTTAATTCAGACACAACGCTATTTGATTCAGCTGTCATCACATTGAGTGATGACACTGGTTTACAAGCTTTTTCAGTGACGGCCGGTAGCTCTCAAGTCATTGCGCACACCACCTTTGATTCCTCAGCACTCACTGCTGTTGAGATGACCCTACCACTGGCAGCGTTATATGCATTCAACCCAACGACGTCACTCTATGCCTCGACAAATACCATCAATGGTACTGGTGGCTACACCCTATCATTTAATGGCAGCGACTATAGTAGTGAATTAACCTCATCAGACCCATCAGAATACTGGCTATGGGGAAGCGCGTATCCTTATGACAGTTACGAACTATCTCTATCAGCCAGCGGGTCGAGTTATGATCTGACGGTTTCACTGGATGGAATGATAGTTCACACTGAGAATAATATCGACACACTCACAGTCAGCTTAAGCGAGATGAGCAATCCTTACCTGCAACTCTCTGAAGATGACGACAGTATTGTTATTGGCAGCGACCCTTTACTCGCTGATCAATGGCACTACTTTAATGCAGAAATTATTGACACATGGCAGGTCTCAACGGGTGAAGGTGTCACGGTGGGTGTGGTTGAAGGTTATTTTGAAGCATCACACGTTGATCTGATTGATAACGTCTCAACAACAATCCTGAGCAATCACCCTGAGGGGTCCTCTGTGAGTTCTCATGCTACATCTGTGGCAGGCGTTGTGGCCGCCACTGGTAGTAATGGACTCGGCGTCATTGGCACTGCTCCTGGTGCAGCGGTTGTGTCACTGAGCGATAATGAAAACGATCTTTTTGAAATAGATCCATTCATCTCCATTTACACCAACTCTTGGGGCCCATCAGATGGATCAGGAGGAATACCAGAGGGTGTTTGGTGGGACTATATCATCGACAGTGCAGAAGACGCTTCTCTTAATGGTGATACCGTCTTGTTTGCCGGCGGTAATGGTGGCGGCTCCTTGGATCAATCCGCTTATGATCCTATCGTCAGCAGTCTATTTACACTATCGATTACGGCAGTCAACGACTGGGGAGAGGCGTCTTGGTATAGCGAGCCCGGGAGCAATATCATTGCAGCCGCCTATTCCAATGGAGGGAACCATGGCATTACTACCATTGATATAGACAATAGTTACACCGATAGCTTTGGTGGCACCTCCAGCGCCACACCGTTTGCTGCCGGAATAGCCGCCTTAATGGGAAGTGTTAACCCTGATCTGACGTTTAGGGATTATCTCAGTATTTTTGCAAACACTTCTCTCATGATAGACATGATTGATAGCAGCTGGGACACCAACTTAGCTGGGATCGACACCAGTCACAATTACGGGTTTGGTTTGATTGATGCAGTGAGCGCTGTAGAGGCAGCCCAAGCGGAATTGCACCTGATCAGTGACCACGCATTGATCACTGAAACATTCGCCGGCAGTAGCTTTACTAACGATATCGATGGTGACAGTTTATTGTTTGATACTAGCGATTTTACTGTAGAACAAGTGCAATTAAGTATCGAAACCATCAATTATGTTGGTGGCGATGAACATTTAGAGATTGCACTAACCCATACATTAGGCGGTGACTCATTTAGCTCAACACTGTTATTCGCTACCACCACAGATACCCCTCAAGACTATGACGCATGGAGCGCCTTGTCAGTGCAGCACTTTGGTGAATCACTAGAAGGAACATGGACTGTTAGTGTTTATGACACCATGGATGACACATTTCTTGACAGCGATACTTTTAATGTAGAGCTTGAGTTTTTCTATCACGACGACTCAGTCACTATTGGTTAGTGATCTCGCAAATTTTGTCCTACTCGAACGGTTTGACCGGGCTCATAAGCAGTATGCCATGTGCCTTGATCCTCTGGCACACACACCACCACACACGACCCGCCCATATTAAACCAAGCCAACTCTTCACCTTTTTTAAGCTCATAGGGCTCAGCGGGTTGCCACTCTGATGCTGCTTGTGATGTCGATCCCACCGTCCCATAACCGGTCACATGAATGCTACCCACATTCAATGCACCAATCATGGCTAGGACGATTGGACCTCCTTCAGTATCCAACCAAAACACCACACGCTCATTACGAGTATAGAGCTTGGGAACAGTTTCTACCGCTTTAGGAAACACGGGAAATAATGCACCCGGTATATGCTGCATGTGAGTCAACGTACAATCCATTGGAACATGCACACGGTGATAATCCTTGGGCGATAAATACAACGTCGCAAACGAACCATTAATAAACGGCGCACTGCCCTCACCTAACTGACCGATCAAATCATCCACCGTGTAATGCTGACCTTTGGCCTGAACCAAGGTTGCCCCAGATAGTTGGCCAATCTGCCCCAATGTAGCATCACATGGCGAGCAAAAGGCATTCGGATGTGAATCAATAGGACGTGCACCCGGCTTTAAAGCGCGAGTAAAAAAATCATTGAGCGAGGCATAACTGGACACATCCGATGACACCGCATCGTCTAATACCACATTAAAATAATGGGCATACCAACGAATCAAAAAACGACTGAGATGGCGACAACGACAACGTGCAAACCACCCCACACATCGCGACAACCATTTTTTAGGCACCCAATAAAACCACTGCGTT
>JABABC010000084.1 GCA_014238445.1 Coxiellaceae bacterium | reverse complement strand
TGGAACATGGTTTCGTTGGGTTGGCTATATTGTGTCTTTTTATTGTGACATTGTGGCGAGTGAGTTGCCGTCTATCGGCTGAATGGAGGCGAATTGCGCAATGTTTTATGATTGCTTATTTTGTTGCTGCTATTTTTACTGCTTTTTTAATTTCAAGTTTTGCTGTGCATGCGTTGTCGATGATGTTGGTTGTTTTGTTCGGTGGTTATTTGTATTCAGAAGAACGGGACCCAATGTTAGAGGAGCGCTCTATCTCAGTTTAGTGTGAGTCGTTCTTTATAAAATCCGCCTTTCTGGCGGATTTTTTTTGTTTTGAAATTTTTAAGAGTTAAATTTTTTATAAAACATTATGCATATTTTTCTTTAAGTGCCTCTCTATTTATCTGATTTTTAATAAGAAAAAACTAATTCTGTGCTTCTATGGAAGAGGCTGCCCATTTTTGACAATAAACTATACACAATGAAAGATGTAGTTGTACAATGTGGGTGATTGTGGGGGAAAATTTATGTTTCGTGGGATAGCTGCTATCAATGTCGACGCAAAGGGACGGGTAACCGTCCCTGCGCACCAGCGCGCTATCTTGATGGAGGAGTCCGATGGTCAAGTGGTCTTGACCATCGACACGGAGGACCGTTGTTTATTACTTTATCCTTTATCGCAGTGGTTAATCATAGAGGAAGAACTCTCCTCACTGCCTTCATTCAATCCCGCGACACGTCGTATAAAACGCTTGTTGATTGGTCATGCGACTGATTTATCCTTGGATCGCCATGGGCGGATATTATTGCCCCCTTTGTTGCGTGAGTATGCAGGCCTAGATAAGTCCATTGTGTTGGTGGGGCAGGGTAAAAAGTTTGAAATTTGGGGTGAATCACAATGGGAAATGGGACGTGATAGCTGGTTAGCAGAAGACACCGAGGATGAAGATGGTGGTGGCATTGCGCCAGAGTTAATGTCGTTGTCATTGTGATGAGTGAATTTAAGCACCAGTCCATACTGGTCAAGGAGGTGTTAGAGGGGTTGGCAATTAAGCCAGATGGAACATATCTTGATTTGACGTTTGGTCGGGGAGGGCATAGTGCACATATTTTGCAGGCACTAGGCCCGGCAGGTCGGTTGATGGCTGTCGATAAGGACCCCGAAGCGGTGAGTGTAGCCAGTCAGGCTCCTTTCAACGATGCGAGGTTTTCAATCCATCACGCTGCCTTTGATGAGGTAGGGCGGATTGTGAAGTCGCAAGGTTGGGTTGGACAAGTGTCCGGGATCTTGTTGGATTTGGGGGTTTCCTCACCGCAATTGGATAAGGCTTCAAGGGGTTTTAGCTTTATGCGAGAGGGTCCTTTAGACATGCGGATGGACCCGACCACGGGAATCAATGCAGCCACTTGGTTACAACAGGCGCCAGCTTCTGAAATTGCTGAAGTGTTATGGCGATATGGTGAAGAACGATCAGCGCGCCGCATTGCAGCAGCTATTGTGGAAGGTCGTCAACATCAGCCTTTAGAAACAACCCTGCAATTAGCGGCATTAATTGAGCGGGTTTGCCCACGACAGGGTTCTGGCAAGCATCCCGCAACAAAAAGTTTTCAGGCCATACGGATTTTTATTAATAAGGAGTTGGAAGAGTTAGAACGATGTTTGCAACAGTGCCTTGATATCTTGTCGGTTGGTGGGCGGATGTGTGTGATGAGTTTTCATTCATTAGAAGATCGCATGGTTAAGCGATTTATGAAACAAGCATCACAGGGGGAGATATATCCGTCTGATCTGCCTATTAAAGATAAGGATATCGTGAGACAGGCTCAGCGTATTGGTTCATTGATTCGGCCAACAGAGGAAGAAATAGCGAGTAATGTGCGTGCTCGAAGCGCACGACTTAGGATTATGGAGAAACGATAATGAATACAGCAGTGCGAGTGTCATCAGGTTGGTCAATGCCCTGGGATGGGTGGAGTGTAATGCGAGTTGATTGGCAATCGACTTTTATCGGATTATTAATGGTGTTGGTTGTGTTGTCAGCATTTTCTGTTGTGTATCTGAAAGATGTTAATCGTCGATTGTTGATTGATTATCAGTATCAAGCTCAGCAGCAACAGCATTATCAAACGACTCGTAACCAGTTATTGTTAGAAGAAAGCACCTGGGCTCGTCAATCGCGAGTGCAGCAGATTGCCGAAAATGAATTGAATATGGTGATACCAACGAGTCGTGATGTGGTATTACTTGAAACGAAAGACTTACCCAACGTGTCTCATTTAGATGTATTTTCTAGTCAGGCAACATGTGGTGATGATGTTGATCATGGGGTTGTGTGTTTGCA
The DNA here is from genome assembly GCA_014238445.1 of Coxiellaceae bacterium. GTDB lineage: Bacteria > Pseudomonadota > Gammaproteobacteria > Coxiellales > Coxiellaceae > UBA9148. Next base: position 4,265 of record JABABC010000084.1, on the reverse strand, counting down.
AGATCATGCCGTGATTGATTCGTAATAGGTCCTTTTCTTCAGTAGGGTAAGATGCAACAACGAAGTGCAACGGTTTCTTGGCGTTTTGCCATTATTCTTACTGGCCTACTGATAGGTTTAGTGGTCATTATTTGGCGATTAGTGCATTTAAATGTGCTGGATCGTGATTTTTTGCTTCGTGAAGGTGATGCACGGATGATTCGTATTGAAACGATCAAGGCGCATCGCGGAATGATTTTAGATCGATACAATACACCTTTAGCGATCAGTACACCGATGTCTTCGGTATATGTGAATCCACGTTTATTTCATGCAGATGAAAAACAGCAGCAACAGTTAGCGGCATTATTAGGTAGAACTGAAAAAAGTTTGCAGGCGATGTTGCAACGTTATCGGAAGCGTGAATTTATGTATTTAAAAAGACGGATGCAACCGGATCAGGCGCAAAGGATTATGGCATTGCAATTACCTGGTGTGTTTGTCGAACCTGAATCGAAGCGGTATTACCCCGAGGGGAGTGCAACAGCACATGTGGTTGGGATTACTAATATTGATGATCATGGTCAAGAAGGTATGGAGTTAGCTTATAATCGTTGGTTGAGTGGTCATGATGGTAGGCGTGAGGTTTTGAAAGATCGTTTAGGCCATATTGTTAAAAATATTGCTGTGTTAAAAGTTCCGGAGCAAGGGAAGGATTTACATTTAACCATCGATCACCGATTACAGTTTATGGCGTACCAGGCGCTACAAGCAGCGGTAGTAAAACATCACGCGGATTCTGGTTCTGTGATTGTATTAGATGCTAAAACAGGGGATATTTTAGTCGATACTAATGTGCCGACGTATAACCCGAATAATCGACAGCAATTACACGCGGGTGTGTTTAGAAATCGTGCGTTAACCGATACGTTTGAGCCAGGATCAACGATGAAGCCGTTTACGATTGCGTTAGCTTTGATGAGTGATCATTACACGCCTGAGTCGACCATTGATACGAACCCAGGTCGCATGCGTGTTGGTGGTTATGAGATTAAAGATGATGGTTTGAATTACGGCGTGATTAATTTACAGCAGATTATTCAGAAATCGAGTAATATTGGTGCGGCTAAAATTTTACTGTCATTATCACCAGACGATTTTTGGACTTTATTACGAGCATTTGGGTTTGGTATGAAAACTCAGAGTGGTTTTCCAGGTGAAGTGTCTGGTCGTTTAATGGCGCATCCTGTTTGGTATCCGAGTGATGTCGCTACGTTAGCTTATGGTTATGGTATTGCTGTAACGACATTACAGTTAGCGCATGGGTATCAAATTTTAGCAAATCATGGCATGAGTCGCCCGGTGACTTTTATCAAGCGCGATGTCCAACCAGAGGGGCAGCAGGTGATTTCATCTGGTGTTGCAGATGCTGTGATGACCATGTTAGAAACAGTAGTCACCAGTGGCACAGGTACTCGTGCGCAAGTGTCTGGGTATCGTGTTGCGGGTAAAACGGGTACAGCTTACATTGCGGGCCCAGGTGGTTATGATAAGAAAAAGTTTATGTCATCATTTGTCGGCGTGGCGCCTGCGTCAAATCCACGGTTTGTGGTTGCAGTGGTCGTGAGAAATCCGCAAGGGCAACACTTCGGTAGTTTGGTCGCAGCACCTGTATTCTCTAAGGTGATGGGTGGTGCATTACGCTTGTGGTCTATTCCTCCTGATGCATTGCCAGTAGAGCGTAGTCATCATTAAATGACATGATGCGGATGTTTTATTGGAAGATGTTAGTTGATATGTGATGGGGATGTTAGCCATGATCGTTAAGATGACGGATGGTTTTTAGGACGTTTCATTTTCCAGCGCTTATGTGTCCATAGCCAGCTTTCGGGGGATTGTTGGATGTCAGCTTCGAGGTGTTGCATAAACTGTTCGGTGATTTCGCCAGTTTGTGTTGTGCTTGGGTCATTAGAGAGTAGGGTTAGGTGCATGTGGTAGTATCCCTTCTTTTTACGTGTGCCTGAGATATAGATAACGGGGTATTTAAAAGCGCGGGCTAATTGTTCAGGGCCCAGTAAGGTGGCTGTGTCTTGGTTAAGGAAATTCACCCAGTGAATACCTTTAGTGCCCGCAGGGTGTTGGTCTGCTATCAGGCCATATGCACGGGTCTTATGTCGATTTTTAATAAAGCTTCGGCTGGTTTGTGTGGCGGGCACTAGTTCGAAGCCGGCGATGGATCGACATTGGATGAGGTAATCATTAATGCGTTGGTTATGCAATGGTTTATAAGCACCGATGCAGTGATGGTCGATTTGATGGCCCAGTGACACTCCCCACTCCCAGTTGAGGAAATGACCCGATAGAATGATAACGCTGGTGCCTTGCTCGTAAAAAGGTTTAAGGATTTCTGGGTTGGTGATTCTCCAGCGTCGATGCAGTTCTGCGAGAGGCATGGAATAACCTTTAAGGGATTCCAAGGTCACCTCGCTCAGGTTGCGGTAGATCTTCTGACTGAGCTGATAACGCTCTTGTTGGGTTTGGTTGGGGAAGGCGAGTGTAAGATGGTTATCAACTACTTTTCGTCGGTATCGAAGGCAGTAAAATAGCAGGTAGTAGAGTATTGAGGCATAACGGTATAGCACAGGGAAGGGTGTCCATCGAGTGATGAGCAGTATAATTCTAAAACAATAGTAACTGAGCTGTTCTTTCATATCGGGCTATTCGTAAGGAGTTGTGGGGGGCATACTAACATATGTCTTCTTGTCTGTGGTACCCTTAGCCCACGTCAGCTGGGTGTTTTGAGTTAGGGGGGGGGGCATGAAACTGCGTAATTTACAGGAGTGGTTATCTGGAGTGGTAGATGTGCCACATACAGAGTGTACCCTGTCTGAAATTACCAGTGATAGCCGTGACCTGGAGGCCGGTTCTGCTTTTCTAGCCTTTCCTGGGGAGCGGAGTGATGGGCGTGAGTTTATTGGTCATGCGATTAAGCAGGGTGCTGCAGCTATTCTCTATGAAACCCCGTTTGATTTGCCAGAAGCGTGGCAGGCAGCGGAGATTCCGATGGTGGCTATCCCAGGCTTATCAGAACAGCGAGGGAAATTAGCAGCCCGTTTTTATGGTACGCCTTCAACCAATATGACCGTGGTGGGTGTCACAGGCACGAATGGGAAGACTTCGTGCGTTGATTTTATCGCACAGGCATTGAGTCAGCAGGGGGAGTCTTGTGGTGTGCTGGGTACTATGGGCGTTGGGCTTTGGCCTCAGCTAACGCCGACAGGCATGACGACACTAGATGCAGTTGCACTGCAGCGGTATTTATTTCAACAGCATCAAATGGGTGCGGCTTACGCTGCGATGGAGATATCTTCGCACGGTTTAGCCTTAGGTCGTGTGCAAGCATTAGATGTGGATATAGCCGTGTTTACACAACTCTCTCGAGATCATTTAGATTTTCATGGCAGTATGGCAGCGTATGAGCGTGCAAAAATCTCATTGTTTCAGCGGCCGGGTTTGCGTGCTGCGGTTGTTAATGCGGATGATGCTTGTGGTCAGAAAATTATTCAACAAGAAGGCCATCATTTGTCTATTGTCGGTGTGTCATTGCAACCGACATTATCGTTAGACATACCCTTGGTGTGTGCTCGTGAGGTATTAGTGCATGAGAGTGGGTTTGAGGTATTAGTCTCTTCACCTTGGGGTGGTGGTTGGTTGTCCATTCCATTGTTGGGGAGATTTAGTTTATATAATGTCCTATCTGTCATCGGTGTTTTGGGTTGTTTGAAATGGTCATGGGAAAAAGTAGTTGCAGCGGTGAGTCGCCTGCAATCTGTGCCGGGTCGTATGCAGTGTTTAGGGGGGTATGATGGGCCAATGGTGGTGGTGGATTATGCTCACACCCCTGATGCTTTAGAGCAAGTGTTATTGAGTTTACGTGCACATGGTTATGCGCATTTACATTGTGTGTTTGGTTGTGGTGGTAATCGAGATCGAGGGAAGCGGCCATTAATGGCGCGTGTGGTAGAGCAGTATGCAGATCATTGGGTGTTGACCTCAGATAACCCACGCCACGAGGATCCCGCTCAGATTGTGCGCGATGTTTTGACAGGGTTTAATGAGCCACATCAAGGTGTGATTGAGTCAGATCGAGCGGATGCAATTGGTCAGGTCATTCAATCTGCTGCTGTGGATGATGTCATCTTAATTGCAGGGAAGGGCCATGAGTCAACACAAGTGATAGGCGATCAAGTGTTGCCTTTCAGTGATGTTGATGTCGTCAAGGCAGC
>JABABC010000004.1 GCA_014238445.1 Coxiellaceae bacterium | reverse complement strand
CGTGCTTCAACGTTATTAAGTCAGAAAATCAATAACGCGCTAAAAGCCGCTTTTGGTAAGCGTACTATTCAAGAAGTCGTGACTGATGATCGTTTATCACTCATGAAAATTTTGATGTCGAAAGCGGATGAAAGTGCTGAACCGCTCGGTATTAAAGTGGTTGATGTGCGTATTCAAGGTATTGAGCTGCCTCGTGAAGTTCGTAAGTCTGTTTATAATCGAATGAGCACTGAGCGTGAACAAGTTGCTACCAAGCATCGTTCTCAAGGTAGGGCGCAAGCTGAGAAAATTCGAGCAAGTGCCGATGCTCATGTGGTTATTTCAATCGCTCAAGCTAAAGCCAAGGCGCAGAAAACGCGTGCTGATGGTGATCAGCGCGCAGCGAATATTTATTTAAACGCTTACAATAAAGACTCTGCATTTTATGCCTTTTATCAAAGCTTACAAGCATATCAGTCAGTGTTTCATGGTGATAATTCCATCATGCTATTGACACCACAATCTGATTTCTTTAAGTACTTCAAGTCGACCTTGAAGAAAACGGCCTAAAAGAAAATACTTAATCTAAAAGTCCGCGATTACGCGGACTTTTTTATGGAGGGTAAGATGATGATAGAGATTTTTTTGACCGCAATTGCTTTGCTATTGGTCTTGGAAGGCATACTACCTTTTGCTGTACCAGCGTTTTGGCGTCAATTATTACTGCGTATGGCAGATCGTGATGAGCGATCTATTCGTAAGACGGGATTAATCACGTTAGTATCTGGTGTTGTTATCATGTGTTTAGTGCATTCAGGTTTGTTATAAAGGTTGTGTATCGTGCATAAAAATTTAGTCATATTGGGTTCTCAGTGGGGTGATGAAGGTAAGGGCAAGATTGTTGATTGGCTGACTGAGGAGGCTTCTCTCGTAGTTCGCTTCCAAGGTGGTCACAATGCCGGTCATACCTTGAAGATAGGTGATAAGACGACCGTGTTACACCTTATTCCTTCCGGGATCTTACGCACTAACGTTCAATGCTTAATTGGTCATGGTGTCGTTCTGTCATTACCGGCATTGTTTGAAGAAATTGAAGCATTAGAGGCACAAGGGGTTGCTGTTCGTGATCGCTTGAAAGTGAGTTTAGGTTGCCCTTTGTTATTACCTTATCATGTAGCCTTAGATCAAGCGCGTGAATTAAAGCGAGGTAAAGCGGCCATTGGTACCACAGGGCGTGGCATTGGTCCTGCGTATGAAGATAAGGTGGCTCGTCGTGGTTTGCGTGTGATGGATCTGCTGAACCCTGATCAGCTAGCTGCGCGCTTAGCATCGCTTGCGGAATACCATAACTTTCAATTACAGCATTATTATCGAGTTGACCCTATTAGTTGTGAGCATGTGTTAGCGGAATTATTAACTTTTGGTGAGCAGTTGCAGCCTCTAATGACGGATGTGACGCATCAGTTACATGCTGCTCGTGAGGCGGGTGAATTGATACTTTACGAAGGTGCTCAAGGAGCCTTGCTCGATATTGATCTCGGCACTTATCCTTATGTGACGTCTTCCAACACCACTGCAGGAGCTGTTGCAACAGGAACGGGTGTTGGCCCCTGTTATCTTGATGCAGTATGGGGTATCAGTAAAGTGTATGTGACGCGTGTTGGGGCAGGGCCTTTTCCCACGGAATTATTTGATGAGGCTGGCCACCAACTGGCGGAACGAGGTCATGAGTTTGGCGCAACAACTGGCCGTCCACGTCGTTGTGGTTGGTTTGATGTACCACTGATGAAGCATTCTATACACATCAATAGTATGACAGGGCTTGTGATGACGAAGCTCGATGTGCTTGATACTTTTGATGAGATTAATTTATGCACGGGCTACGAGTACCAGGGTCGCATACTCTCTGAGTTTCCACAGGATGCTACTGTCTTAGAGGCTAGCACTCCGATTTATGAAACGCTACCCGGTTGGCAGAGCAGCACCTTCGGAATGACTCACTATGACTTATTGCCTGACGCGGCAAAGCGTTATTTGCAGCGTATAGAAGACTTATGTGATGTGCCAATTGTTGCCATTTCAACGGGACCTGAGCGGGATCAGACAATCTTACGTGCATAGTATGTTGTTTTGATCAGGTTGCTTGACCTTTTGCAGTTGAGTCTTTGTGTCATTGAGGGCAGTACAGGCGCTCTTTTAACACGGTTTTTCTAATTTTGATCTAAATTAGTCCTAATGAAATACTTCATGTAACCGATAAAAGTATAAAAAATAATGCATGAGGCTATGATTCCTTCAATGGTTGCAATGAGGAAAACTAGATGGCTGTAGGGTGCGAAAACACTAAGGTTTAACATCCATTGACTGACCTTTAAACTGGCAATAGCAGATATGGCTAGTGGAAATGTTAAGCAGGAACAAGATGGTTTAAATGGAAGGCGTAATAGTTGGGTCAAAAATTTATAAACCGTTATGGTTTTAATGATGCAGGTAATATATAGCAATATGATGATGAGTGATTGTGGTTGGTTAAATGTGCTGAGGTAACCAGATAAGACTAAGCTCGCTGGGGCTGCTAAGATGGCACAGCTGTGATCAGAGTAATTTTTTTTAGATGTGTTTTTGATGAGGGTCCGGAGAATGGAGGGTGAAACAAGCACATAGGCTATCATCGTGAAGATAGCTACACCTTGTGAAACAGCTAATAATGCTTCTGTGGGTGTTGTTAGGCAGGCTACTGCCATGCCAACAGGAGGAATGTACCAGCTGGCTTGGATGCTCGTCATCGTGAAGTCTTTTGTGCGATAGGCAATAAATAAGATTAAAAAAATAGCATGCAATAGAATGGCGGCTAACCACAGTGTGGAAGAAAACACTACTCCTAGACCATTAAAAGCGTGACTGATCAGCATTAAGCTCATGGAGATAGTGGGTAGTATGCAGCCGATGGTAGGGTGATGTAATGCTGCTGTTAGCTCTTGTGGGTGGCGAATGAGTTTAATCATGGCGGGCATGAGAAGTGCTAAGCTGATAATGCCCATGATGGTGATTGTGCTATGAGCGGCGTTGTGGTTGGGTATGAAGAAGCGCCAAAACTCGCTAATAGACAGTATTCCTAAGGCTAGCCCAGCTGCAGGGATGGGGTAGGTTTTCAAAAATTTCATGGTAGATCCATCTGTTGTTTATATTACATTATACAATAAAATAAAATGACCGTATCAATTTATCGAGGCCCCATAGGATTTTACATCAGTTCGAATAATGCACCGATAATGATTCAGGGATACAGTCATGTGAATGTCCCGTTCATGCGAGTTTATAGGCTGATAGACAATTAAACGCAAAGGTGTCGTTACTGAGACGCTCGCTGTTGTGGTATTAGATCACTGATGGATTGTTGGTCGATGTTAAAGTGTTCAAAGACTTGTTTGAGTTGAACGTCATTTTGTTTTTTTTGATTGTTAATTTTATGCAGTGATGTTGACTGTGATCCAATCACTTTCGCGAACTCAACACCAGAACGAGTTACCCTCATGGTCAGTGTATTATTTAATAACGCCATGGCTTTAAACCAGATGTCATCTGCAGTGGGTGATAGTTGTGTGAATAGCTCCTCGTTGAGTGTTTGTTTGCTAAGGCATTGTGCTGGGTATAAGACACCACCCACTCCGTGTGGAAAGGTCCATGCATTAGGTGTCGTGCAGCTATCAGATTCCCATTGTGAGTAAGGGAGGAGCTTGCCGCTGTTGTCGTAAGTAATTTTTTTGGATCGATAACAAATCACTGCATTAGGAAAATGTTGGTGTGTATCCATCAGGCCTTCAATCAGGTAGTTGGGGTATAGTGTGTCATCATCAACAGTGATAATCGGTTTGTTAGGGTATGCTTTTAATGCATAGCAGAGTTTTTTATAGGGTTTGAGGTTGTTTTTAACCCATTGAACTTCTAGACCACGTTTTTCAAGTCTGGTGATCGTTTTAGGTAATTTTTTTTGTTGAAATTCATCCGAGCTCAACCACAGTATGACTTTTTCAGCTGGAAATGATTGCTCGAAGAGACTTTCAATCGTGAGATGCACGCAGTGGATGCGTTGAGGGAATGATGTGAGTGATACGATAACAGTGGGCTGATCGGAAGGGAGAGGGCGATGTTGACGTGAGAAACGGTTACGTATGGCGTAGACTAAGCACTGTTTAATTTTGACTCGTTGACGTTGAGCCTTGCTGCTATTGAGATCCGATGCAGGAATTTTGAAGAGGCCCATAGTTTTTGTAACCCTATGATTTTATATGAATTTTTAAAATATTTTGTGATTATATCAGGAAGTGTCATTTGCGTATACATTCTTTATCTGGCTTTGAATAAGGCGGGCGTTAGTGTGGCTGTTGTTTGGCTCTACTCAAGGTTAACTTTCTGATACAACGCGTGCATTACTATAAGGTTATGATAGAACGCTTTATGATCAAGTGGTGTGTCATATGCACGTTGTCTTAATGTATTGAAATTAATTTATGACTTAAAATTGAACATATTTAAAAAAAAAGTTTTACATGTTCACTGTCTCTTGGTAGTTTTACCTGATCTTTAAATAGGACAGGAATATTTTGTGATATATCTTGCGCGATTAGGTACTTTATTGGAATACACCGCTTTTGTACTGATGGTGCCCTTGTTCTTGTACGTAGGCATAACCTTACTGAAGCGGTTTTGGATTTATCGTATTAATCCAACCGGTATTTATGGCTCCGATTTGCATATGTTGCGCCATCTTTTGTCCACGGGAAAGAAATCTTATATTTTCGCTGATTATGAAATTCAGCAGTCGTTAACCTGGGACGAAGTTCATGATTCCATATTGGCGTCATTACACACCTTGTTGAAGCAGCCACGCTCACCATTAACCGCTTCGATTGATATTAACAACAAACGCCTTCAATATAATCAGAACACTGAGTTATCAGAGATTGTAGAGTACCATGATGATTTGGCGGATTTTTATCATATTGGCGATGAGCAGTCTCGTGATTGTGTGATTCGTTTTTATCCCAAAGGGCATCGAGCAGGTGTTTTATTTGATCACACGCTGTTTGATGGAATGTTAATATCAGAACAGATTTGTCAGCCTCTACTGGAATTTCGACCATTCCCCAAAGGTTGGTTGCAGCAGGATCGGTACTGGCCTGTTGTCTCTGAATCATTGCAGTATTATACCTTGGCCCGCCTCGCAGTGAGCCAATGGCGCGCCACACCACTGCCTGTGCGTGTTAACGAGCCACAGTCTGTGGTTCATCATAATTGGGATTTTTCAGCGATTAAAGCCATTAAATTAGCACATGGGTGCACCTTCCCCGATGCTTTGTTGGCTTATTATATACATCATGTGTTTCAACACCTAGACGAAGCCTACTCTTCACTGCGTGTTGGTATTGTGATCGGGTTTAAAAACCCGCGATTTCGTAATAACTACAGTGTTTGTCGAGTCTGTATTCAGCGAGCAGAGTCTGTGGCTGATTATGTTCAACAAGTTATTAAACAGGTTAAGCAGAATCAACAGGAAGTATTACCGCTGTATCAAATTTTCTCGACGCATGATTTACAGTCACGTTTTAAATCTGGCTTAATTGATTGTTTATTCAGTCCTCTCTTGTTTTTCCCTAAAAAGGGGTTGAGTCAACATATGCAGCAAACCCGTTTTTTTAATGTGCCAACGGGGTGTCCATTGTATGTTTTTGCTAATGCCTTTGGTGATCGCGTTTACTGTTCGACAACAATTAACACCCCGGCACTTGATGAGGAGCAGTTTGCTGGTGATGACGGGGCTGTATTTCGGTTTGATCATGATTATGCAAGACTCCGTGATGATGTCCTAGATTATCCTACTGATAGTGTTTCAAGTAACATTTAAGCCACTTTTGAGTCTATGAAGCACCATTCACTACTATCAACCTCTTCTTACCAACTGAGTCCACGGCCTCAGTTGGCATCATCGCAATCATTAAATCAGCAAGCGTTAGTTACGCAGTTGATGGTATTCGTTCAACAGGCATTGAATCTCCCCTGGGATTCTATAAAACATACGCAGGCTTTGTCACGTTATCGTGGTGAGTTCATGCGGCACTTGGATGCCTTTGCGGCTAGTTCAAATAGGACTTTATTGTTAGCTTACTGTGAAGAACTCATTGATTTATTGCATCACAAGCCAGCTGAGCAACAAAAACTCCATATTGTTCAGTTGGTAGAGGATATACATCACTGTACGCCTGGGTTTCTCATTAGATTGCAGCGTGAGATTCGTTTGCTACAAGAGCCTGATTCATTGGGTGCCTATCTCGACCAATTTCGCTGGCAGTTGGTGGATCAAGTGGCTTCAGTGGTTTCGTCTACTTCGCTTAATATGCAAGCGTTAATGCCTGTGCACGTTAATCAGGCTTGTTTTTCTATAGCCTGTCAGGAAGGTTATGGTATTCCAAGTTTTATTAATGACATTAGCTTTCCAAGTGAAAAAGAGCTTGATATCAAACGAATGTTATCCCAGTGTTTCGCATTGAAATACACACCGGTTTGTTTGGTAAGAGGGGTCTTTTTAGGTATTGTGAAGCAGCATGGTTATACGGGCGAGCGCAGTGAAGGTTATGTTATGGGTGATTATGACAGTTTTTATACCTTGGCGCATCAAGTCTTAGAGCGTGAGTCAGGTGACTTGTCATACGCCCAGTTATTTATCCTTGATGAGAATCACGGTGTAACTGACTTGAATTGGGCTTTTGTTCAGTCTGAATTATTACAGCTATTTGAGTCAAAGGGCTATTTTCAAACCTGCGCACGCATGCAAAATAATCATTCGGATTCATCAATAAGCACGTTTACTTTCTTTCATGAACCGATAGTTGCTCCCGTCATAACCGAGACATTGTATTCCCTTCATGGCGTGTTCAGTATGCTAAATACTATGCTTGGCCTGGATTTAATGCCTGACCCTGTATCCACTAAGGGTCTATTGCCCGCTGCCTTAAGCGCCCAACTAACGATTTGCTGGTACTGGAAAGACTTATGGCACTCTCGTGTTACTCTCCTGATTCCTTCTCTTGATAGTGAGCCGGATCAAATTTTTGAATCATTTTTAGCTAATGCGCCATTACATTATTTACAGGAAGAAGATCGTCAATCCGTGGTTCGTGATGTGACTAATCGCTTTGCATCACAAGGTGTTCGATTTTCTTTTTTTGGCCTTATAGGCGGTCGGTATAAGCAGCAAGTTACCGCTGTTCTTGATATGGTGCCGTGCTTTAGTTCTGATTTACCTGAGTGGGTGTCTCATGACTGGGGTTTTATTCATTTAATGCAATTCGCGAACCACCAGCAAGCCAGTCATCTTATCGAAGCATTAAAGCTTCAGTTGTCAGGGTGGATGTCAAAAGGCTTTTTGTGTCGTGTTAAAAAGCACCTTTGTCTAGAATACCAGGTAAAAGTGATTCGAGCTTTGTTTCCAGATATTGTGCGCTGGGTGATGAAGGGCGGTTTCCCTGTCCAGGTATTACCGCTCAATTTTCCGATTCCTATTACTCAACACTTAACACTCTGCCGTGATGAATTTCGAGTCATTGTGCAAGCGGACTTGCTTGGAAAATTTAGTTACATTGATTTGATGCAAATGAGAGCTTACGCTTGTCGCATTAAAAGCATTGATTCTCAAAAGTACGGCCGTATCATGGTCTGTTTAAGCTTGCTGGTCAACTCAGACAGCTTGGTTGATCTTGAAGGGCATCTGAAGTCATTAAACTGCGTGTTAACACAACCCTGTCAGGCTCGCTGCTCACTTTTGGGGTGGTTTAATAAAGTGTTTCAAGCTGCTTCAGTCACTGGGCATGATTTGGCTGTGCAAACTGGGATTGTGCAGTTCAGTTCAGTTTCTTGATGAATCTATGATGACAGCTGGGTTATCTTGACATAAGGGTGTTTATTGTATGATTTCATTGCGAGTGTCATCGCAAAAGACTAACAAGGGTTCACCAAAGGTTTTTTCATAGAGATCGCAGGTTGTTTGAAAGGCTTGTTTGAGTTTTTTTGTATCGGGGTTAAGTTTATCTGCGGGTTGGTGATGAATATAATGCCCCACTATCGCATCGCAATCCTCCATGTATTTTTTTGTATGCACAATGTGTGCGTGCCAATATTCGTCGATACATTGAGAGGGAGCTAGCCCTTTGTTGGGATGCTGGATTATTAAGTAAAGGAAGCGACGATATAGCAGTTCTAATGTTTGAATGTCACCTTCTTTCCAGCGCGGTAACCGGTAGCTTTCACTGCATAGGTGGGCATTAATTGATTGCAGATCTAGGGTGAAAGGCGATATTAATGAAGCGGCTGCTATATTTTCTGGCGTAGTGCATTGTGTGGGTTTAATCATTTTCATTGTCAGTCGTATGACATACCCATGCAACTGCCAGATTGGCAATTTCCCGAACAGCTGCCGGCCTTGCTTGTATCGCTTGACGATACGTCATGAACTGAAACAAATTGACCTTGCCTGATGGCCGGTGATTGTGATGGTTGAGCTGTGCTTGAGTTCATACTTGACTCCTTTGATGTTGCCTGTATATTGCGCAAAAGTACGTTTATTTGTCCGCTAAGTCAAGGCGCCGCGCATGAAGAGCTGGTTAAATTTTTTGCAGTGTATGGTGCTATTGTGCACACTGATAGTCGCATTGGCGATAGCTGATACCTTGGAGTTGCCTGCGCTTACAGTTCAAGCGCCAATAACAGCAGCAGAGTCAGAAGGCGGGCTTGAGATCTCTGTTGATCAATCTGTGATAGCTTCACAAGGTGCCATGTCTGTTTCTGATGCATTGGCCCATCACCCCATGGTGCAACTTCAATCACACAGTTCTAGCTCTGCTCAAAATGCCATTGCTTTGCATGGCTTTGGTGATAATGCGAGTGTGAATAGCCTTTATATGTTGGACGATACGCCATTCATGAGTGCCTCATTAGTTGGCCCCGATTTAAATACTTTATTGCCAGGGGCTATTAGTGACTACACCATTTTACCTGGGAGTTATGGTGTCTTGTATGGTAATCAAGCGATTGGTGGTGTGGTGAAACTAAGCACTACTATCCCATCTAAGCCAATGGCTGATTTGGCTTTTTCATTAGGAAATAATTATCAATATGGTGTGAGTTTTATTGGCAGTGAACAAGATGATAATGGGATGGGGTTTCGTCTTGGCGGTTCAGTGTATAATAATGATCATGATCAACCGCATCATCGTCAACAAGACTATTTAATGAATTTGCAGTGGTCAGATCAATCGGATGATCGGTCTTCAGGTATTCGTTTCGTTGCCTATAACACCACCATTGAAATACCAGCTTCATACCTTTGGGGCAGTTCAGCTGAGCCTGCGAGTTCAACCACGGTCAACACGACGCAAGGCTATATGTTACAAGGAAACCATCAGCGTCAGCTAACCGATAATTGGCAGTGGTTAACGCACTTACTGTGGTTTGATGATCACCAAACCAGTACAAGCCTATCTTCCGTGAGTGATCAGTCGAGTCTCTTATGGAAAAATGATGGGGTGTATGGAACTCGATGGAAGTTGGGATGGGATGTCAATTATGATACGTATCAAACAGATAATTCAAAAGCCTCCTATGATTCCGATGAATACCTAACATCCGCTTATGCGCGATACACGCAGCCTTTACAGTCATCACTGTCTTTGGCGGTAGGTGCCCGAGGTGCATGGCAAGGTATTGGGGCAACCTCTTCTGCGGGTGATAGTTGCTATCAGCACAATACGGCTGTCGTGAATGAAGAAAGCCTGTATTGGAAGCCGTATTCGCATTGGCGCTTTTTCTTGCGCCGCGACATGAATTTTAGAATGCCCAAAGGTAAAGAAGAAGTGTGGTCTGGCGATGGAACAGTGCATGAATTATCGGTGCAGACAGGGACTGCCTATGAAACTGGATTTAACTGGAAGCAATCGAGCAATGCTTTTCATGTTGGCTTATTCCATCTCGATATTGATAATGAATTATCGTATACCTTGTTTCCCTTACCGTATGGAGAAGTTACTAATTTACCTCCAACGCGACGGGTGGGTGTTGATCTGTCGACGCAACATACGTGGTCTCAACAATGGTCTTCATCGTATGAAATGACCTGGGTTAATCCCACCATGCGTTCCGGTCTATATGAGGGTAATCAGATTCCAGGTGTCTCGGCTTTTAATGGAGGTGTGGGTATCACCTATGATGCCTTGCGACAATGGGGGGTTGTATTAATGGAGTCCTATCACAGTGGTTTTTATGCTTCAGATGATTTTGACAATACCGGTGATAAAATGCCAGGGTATTGGTTGACGAATGCTCGCCTTCAAAAGCAGTGGGGTAAAATGACGGCCATGTTGCGAGCGGATAATATTTTTGATGAACACTCTGTGCGTTATGCGCAATATTATTCAGATGGCACTATTCGTTATTATTCCGCGGATGGATTCACTCTGTTAGTCACATTGAAAATTAATCTGGAGCAATAGTTGATGTTTTTACGGTTGTTTCAATATCGCTCTGTGGCTTTGATAGTGAGCATCCTATTGCACGGTGTGCTTCTCTGGTGGCTCCTAGTCTCTGCTGAACCTGTAGTGTCAGCATCTGGCCCTACTGCTGTGCCTGTGATGTATGCTCGTTTAGTGATTGATGGCCACCCAGTTTCACATAAAGTAAATCATGCTAAAGTTAATGCAGAAGTTAAAGAATCATTAGTAAAGCATTCAAAGTTAATGCATCAAGGCTCTCATAAAATAGATAAACAACGCGCCCAACAGCTACCAACAGTGCCTTCCGTTATTCATCACACTCAAGAACCCTCAGCGAGAGCTCAATCATCACCATCGCCCAAGTTAGTAGCACTATCACGTTATGTGTATACGCGCATTGCTCGGCATGCGCGCTATCCTTCGGGCTTATCAATGGCTGGTAAAGCCTCTCACGTATTACTGCAGTTCGTGGTGTATCCTGACGGGCATGTCAACGGCATTCAGGTGATGCAATCATCAGGTGATGCTCGTGTTGACACAGCCGCTGTCGATGCGGTGCGCCGGGCCATGCCCTTTACTAAGGTTTCTCGATGGATAAAGGCGCCTCAGCCTTGTCGGCTGGTTATTCATTTTCTTACATAGTGGTAAAATGTCGGAATAAAATCAGTAAGCTATATTGGCTGGCTGGTTCTTTGGATGATATTTTTCTGATTGCTAGGGTAGGTTGATGCTGTATGGGTTATACTAGATCTAAGGGGTATCTGAAAGGG
>JABABC010000262.1 GCA_014238445.1 Coxiellaceae bacterium | reverse complement strand
GTGTGGCAATGTCATTCAGCAATTGCTCATAGAGCATTTTTTCTCGTGCCAGTGCGCGACTTTGACTGCTGAGGACTTTATCTTCATGGGCTTTGAGTTCGGGCGTGATAAAGCGTTCGGTGTTTTTCAGTGTTTGTCGACGTTGATATTCGACGGGTGCTTTTTCAGATTGTGCACGACTCACTTCAATGAAAAACCCGTGTACGCGATTATAGCCGACTTTTAATGAGCTTAATTGGGTGCGTTCTTTTTCTTGTTGTTCCAGTTGTAATAGAAAATCCGTTTGATCGGTGCTTAATGCGCGCAAGGTATCGAGTGCTTCATCAAAGCCTGCGGCAATCACACCACCCTCACGGATAACTGTGGGTGGATTGTCAATGATGGCTTGGTCAAGTAAGTGATGCAGTTTAGGGTGATGGCCGAGTTGGTCAAATAGGCTATGTAATAAGCCCTGTTGCATGGGTTGCAAGATGGCTTTAATCGCGGGTAGCGCGTGTAAGGTATTGCGTAAACCAATGATGTCGCGTGGTCGTGAAGAACGCAGTGCGACACGTGTTAAGATGCGTTCGCAATCAGCAATGGGTTGTAGGGCTTCTTGCAGAGTGCTGTATTGATGCGCTTGGATTAAACTCTCAATCGCACCGTGACGTTGTTGTAAGGTGTCGCGATCACGCAATGGTTGTTGTAGCCAACGACGGAGTTGTCGTTTACCCATGGCGGTCGTGGTCTGATCAATTACAGCGAGTAAGGTGTTGGTGTGCCCACCTTGTACATTAGTGACTAACTCTAAATTTTTTCGCGTGGCGGCATCAATCATTACTGTGTCATGGTGTGATGCCAGGCGTAAGCGTTGGATATGGGGGAGGGTTTGGCGTTGTGTGTATTTGACGTATTGTAATAAAGCGCCGGCGGCACAGAGACCATGGGGTTGATGCAGAATACCAAAACCTTGTAAATCTTTCGTTTGAAACTGTTGACACAACTGTTGTTCGGCACTTGAACTGTCGAAGTCCCATTCAGGGCGATATTGAATGGCGTGGTGACTGTCGAGTGTTTTCGTTAAGGTTGATGTTTCACGTAATAAAATTTCTTTGGGGTAGATGCGCTCCACTTCGGCTAAGAGTGTGTTGAGACAGGAGCACTCGTCCATTAAAAATTCACCGTTGGTGATATCGAGCGTAGCGATTGCATAGGTGTTGTCGGTTTCAAAGACGGCCATTAACACCGAGTCTTGTGTGGCATCAAGTAATAATTCATCACTGATCGTACCGGGTGTAATGATTCGTGTGACGGCACGTTCAACAGGACCTTTAGAGGCACCTACATCACCGATTTGTTCGCAAATCGCCACGGACTCACCGAGCTTGACCAGTTTGGCTAGGTAATTATCAGCAGCATGAAAAGGAACACCAGCCATGGGGATGGGTTGGTCATTGGATTTACCACGAGCAGTGAGGGTGAGGTTTAACAGTTGAGCGGCTTTTTTAGCATCATCAAAAAAGAGTTCATAGAAATCACCCATGCGATAAAACACTAATAAATCCGGATGTTGGGATTTGATGGTTAAATATTGACGCATCATCGGAGTGTGTTGGCTATAGGGTGTGGCAGTATCAGTGGTCATGAAAAAACCCAGCTATCATTAAACGAGCACCCATTGTGCTTGGCTGGCTGACGGACGTCAAAGTTTTTTATGAGTGCTGTGTTATCGGTGTGACATGGTGTGTGGTGGAGGGGTTTCATCATGCTCAGTTATTTCTTTGAGTAAGGCTGGTTTAGCAGAGATTCCGGTCATGCTGAGGAAGGACTGTATAAGCTTTGGCTGACAGCAAGATAGACACTCAAACAGTAGGTGTTCTGCGATAGACAGCGGTGCTTTAGATCGGTTGTTATGATTGTTTGTGGGCTGTTTTTTGGCGGTGTTTGTTTGAGCTTGCGTGTGATTGACTCGATCGTGCGCTGTGTGTTGCTGACCCTTTGGGTAGGTGATGCTTGGCGGTGTGGTATCACCAGAGACAAACCAACCCCAACTAGGAGGTGTTTCTTTTGTATCATCCTGTGGCGTGTTTTTTGGGGCTGATTGAGGGGTGGTGGTGATATGTCGTTGTGATTCAGCTCTGCGCATGGTTAAGGCCTTCCTGGTTGGTGATAAGAGGGCTTAATTCGGCAGCAATTTTGTCACACATCGAAGGTGTGGTCATCTCCCTTAGTGTTTATATTCCTTAAGCTTATTTTGGGGCGCTAAATGGGTTGTGGGTCCTCGGTTAGGTCATGATACGGTGAGGTTGAGGGTTTGTTCGGTGTAGCAGAGTCGTGGTATGAGCGTGTTGACCACAAAGAGGCGAGTAAGAGCGCACTGATGATGGTGCAGATGATCAGCGTGGTGTAGAAGCCTTGCCAATGCCAGCGCGTGATGACAACACTAATTGGGTAGCCTGATAAGGCGGCGCCAAGATAACCCCATAGTCCTATAAAGCCTGTGGATGCTCCGGCGGCTTTCTTGTGTGATAGTTCAGCGGCAGCGACACCAATCAGCATTTGGGGGCCGAAAATAAAAAAGCCAACACCAAAGAATAAGGCGGCATGCAGGCTATAATGGTGTCCTGGCAGTTTCCATAAAGCTAAGACAGCTAAGATAGAGCCAATGCAAAACAGGGTGTTGGTTTGGCCGCGGCGGCCTTTAAAACCGGTGTCTGATAGCCAGCCTGCTGCGAGGCTGCCAAGGAAGCCTCCGACTTCAAAAAAAGACAAACAACTGTCTGCACTGGTGATGGAATAACCGTTTTCATGCAGGTACACAGCACCCCAATCATTAATGGCTGTGCGGGTGATGTAAATCACCACGTAGGATAAAGCCAGTATCCATAAGCAGCGGTTATTGAAGACGTATTGTGTGAGGATTTTTTTCAGTGACGGTGTTGGCTGTGTGGAGGTGCTCTCGGTTTCATTTTTATAGGTTTCTACGGTGGGTAGGCCTAAGGATTCGGGGGTGTCACGTAGACGGTTAATGAGTAAGGTTCCCATAGCAATTCCTAAGATGCCGGGTATGATCATCGCGGCTTGCCAGCCCCACCAGGCCGCACTGATGCCGACAATGATGGGAATGAGAGCGCCACCCACGTTATGGCAGGTATTCCAGGCGCCCCACCAGCGACCACGTTCACGTTGTGAGTACCAGTGTGTGAGGAGTTTGGCGCACGGCGGCCAACCCCAGCCTTGAAAGATGCCATTAATCACCCAAAGTATCAGGAAGTAATGCAGGTTGGAGGTGAAGCCAAACCAAATGTTCGTGATACCCGTGATAATGAGCCCTAAGGACATAAAATAGCGGGCGTTCGCTCGATCCGAAATAATCCCACTGAGAAATTTACTAAAGCCATAAGCGATGTAGAAAGCACTGGCAATTAAACCAATTTGGGTTTTACTGATATGCGCTTGTGTGATGAGTAGGGGCGTGACAAAGGTGAAGCTTTTGCGTGTGAAATAGAAAAAGGCATAACCAGCATACATGCTATAGAGAATGCGAATACGCCAATAGCGGTATTGTTGGTCGATGGTATTGCTGTTAGTGAGTGGTGTGGGAGGGGTTGGCGCTTTGAGCAGTTTCAACCATGACATCGTGAGACTCCTTGATAACTCAATAGTTGGAGCTGAGTATACACATAAAATCCTGTCCCTGTCTCTGTCATGCGGGTTAGGACACGGGTTTGTTTTATTTTAAAGCAGCTGCGCTAAAGGTGAGGTGGAATGGCTGTTCCCTCGCTCATTGTTGGCAGCCGAGGAGTAGCCATTCCAGTGCATGTTGGGTGGCCTTGCGACGAATGTGTTTACGGCCGCCGGTAAGGATCATTTTGCGTGTTTTTATGGAGGATGAGTGCTGATGTGCTAAAGCAAACCACACAGTGCCTACGGGTTTGTCGGGGCTGCCCCCAGAAGGGCCCGCAATGCCGGTGATGCTGATGGCCAGGTCGGCGTTGCTATGTTTCAAGGCACCTTTTGCCATAGCGAGAGCGACTTGATCAGATACAGCGCCATAGTGTTCAATATCATTAGGGTCTACGCTAAGGCAATCTATTTTAGCGGCATCGCTGTAGGTGATGAAGCCCCGGTCAAAGATAGTGGAACTGCCTGGAACTGATGTGATCACGTCACTGAGATTGCCACCGGTGCAGGACTCTGCAACCGCGACGGTGAGATGATGTTCTTGGCAGTATATAACCAATTGGCGGCTTAGTGGGTAATTGAAGTTGATCGTCATAGGGCTCTCCTTGCACCATTTTCTTTTTAGTATGGTGGAAGTGATGGCTGAGATGCAAGTCGATTGTTAGTCAATGAGTGGTGTTTTTATTGGTGATAATGTGTTCAGCCTTTATCTCAACATCGGGTGTGTTTTTCAACGAAAAGTGTGGAATAATACCGCCTGACTTTCTTGGATTGAGCAACCTATTTAGATTTTAAGGAGACATTATGTCTGATAAGCAAAAAGCACTCACTGCAGCATTATCCCAAATTGAGCGTCAATATGGGAAAGGCTCTATTATGCGTTTAGGCGATGATAACGCTTTGCCTGATGTGAAAGTGATTTCCACGGGATCGTTGAGCTTAGATGTGGCATTAGGCATTGGAGGTCTACCTTGTGGTCGTGTGATTGAAATTTATGGCCCTGAAGCTTCTGGTAAAACGACATTAACACTCCAAGCCATTGCGTCGTGTCAGCGTACCGGTGGAACGGCTGCCTTTGTGGATGCAGAGCATGCCTTAGATCCGCTGTATGCTTCAAAATTAGGCGTTAATGTTGAAGAATTGTTGGTTTCTCAGCCTGATACGGGTGAGCAAGGCTTAGAAATCACTGATATGTTAGTGCGTTCCAGTGCGGTGGATTTAATCGTCATTGACTCGGTAGCCGCATTAACCCCTAAAGCTGAAATTGAAGGTGATATGGGTGACTCGCACATGGGCTTGCAAGCACGTCTGATGTCACAAGCCTTACGTAAGTTAGCCGGTAACATTAAGAAGTCAAACACCCTAGTGATTTTCATTAACCAAATCCGTATGAAAATTGGCGTGATGTTTGGTAATCCTGAAACGACTACCGGTGGTAATGCATTGAAATTTTACTCTTCAGTGCGTTTAGATATTCGCAAAACGGGCCTGATTAAAAAAGGGGATGAAATTTTAGGGAATGAAACCCGCGTTAAGGTGGTTAAAAATAAATTGGCACCACCCTTTAAGCAAGTGCATTTCGATATTTTATACGGCGAAGGTATTTCCCGTGAAGGTGAAATCATTGATTTAGCCGTTGCAGAAGGGCTGGTGGATAAAGCTGGTGCTTGGTATAGCTATAACGGTGATCGCATCGGTCAAGGTAAAGATAACGTGCGTCGTTATTTGAAAGAACACCCTGAGTTATTTGATGAGTTAGATACCTTATTGCGACAAAAACTGTTGCAAACCACAGCAGCGGTACCTGAGAAAGCAGAAGCCGCTAAGTAATGGTTAGGTAAGACAATGATATCCGTTCGGGAACGCGCGATGAACTACCTCTCATATCGAGAACACTCGCAGTATGAGTTGCATTGTAAATTAGCGCGGCACGACTATAATCCCGAGGACATTGAACAGGCACTGCAGGTATTGAGAGAAGATAGGCTGCAGTGCGATGTTCGCTTTGCTGAAAGCTACGTGACGTCAAAGTCTCAGGCGGGTTATGGTCCTCGGTATATCACTCAGCAGTTACAACAACGACGCGTTGATGCGTCTGTGATTGCTGATGTGATGCAGGTGGTTGACTCGTGGGAGGCGATCATTGAGCGGGTATGGTATAAGAAATATAATGTATCGATGACCTCGTTGACTGACCAAGCCAAGCAGCGACGTTATTTATTATCACGTGGCTTTGAGCCGGAGCATGTGAGTCACTGGATGAAACACGGTATTAAAACATCAATAGACAAAGAGTAATGACCCATGAAACATTGGAGTAGCGAAGCCCTTCGAGAGGCTTTTTTAACGTATTTTGAAGAGAAAGGCCATCGTATTGTTAAAAGTTCATCCTTAGTGCCTGCTATGGATCCTACCTTATTGTTTACCAATGCAGGTATGGTGCCTTTTAAAGATGTCTTTTTAGGGATTGAGCAGCGTGATTATGATTGCGCCACCTCTTCGCAACGGTGTGTGCGTGCGGGCGGTAAGCATAATGACTTAGAGAACGTGGGTTATACCGCGCGTCATCATACGTTTTTTGAAATGTTGGGTAATTTCAGTTTTGGAGCGTATTTTAAGCGCGAAGCGATTGGATTTGCTTGGGACTTTTTAACCGTCGAGTTAGGTATTCCCGAACATAAATTATGGGTTTCGGTGTATAAGGGCGATCGTGAAAGTGAGGCGATTTGGCTAGAAGAGTTAGAAGTGAGTCGTGAACGTTTTTCATGGTGTGGTGATAAAGATAACTTCTGGTCCATGGGTGATGTGGGTCCATGTGGCCCATGTACTGAAATTTTTTATGATCATGGTGATCATATTCCTGGTGGTCCTCCAGGTAGCCCTGATGAAGACGGTGATCGCTACGTTGAAATTTGGAATTTAGTGTTTATGCAATTTAATCGTGATGCGCAAGGTGTGAAGACGCCGTTACCACGCCCTTGTGTGGATACGGGTATGGGCTTAGAGCGCATTGCCGCTGTCATGCAAGGTGTCACCGATAATTATGATACCGATGTATTTGCGAAATTGTTGAAGAAAGCCAGTGAGCTTTTAGACTGTCCAAGTCTTTCTAATAAATCATTGCGTGTTGTAGTGGATCATATTCGTTCCAGTGCATTTTTAATTGCTGACGGGGTAATGCCAGCTAATGAAGGTCGTGGTTATGTGTTGCGCCGTATCATTCGTCGTGCAGTCCGTCATGGTTATAAGTTAGGTGTCAGTGATATTTTCTTTTATCGTTTAGTACCAACATTAGTATCGGTAATGGGGGCGGCTTTCCCCGAGTTACGTAAAACCCAATCGTTAATAGAGCAAACTCTAGAGCGAGAAGAGCGTAGTTTTGCTAAAACCTTAGCGACGGGGGTTAAATTATTCGAGCAAGCGATTGCTAACTTGGAAGGTGATGTCATTCCTGGTGATATCGTATTTAGTCTCTATGACACTTATGGTTTCCCCCCAGATTTAACGGCTGATATGGCAAGAGAGCGTGACTTGGTGATCGATGAAACGGGTTTTGAGCGTGCGATGGCCGTTCAGCGACGACAATCACAAGCCGCACAACAGTTCACTGTGGGTGATATGCAGCATGTGCATATTGCCGATGAAACCGTATTTATAGGCTATGACCATTTACGCGCATCAGCCACCGTGACCACCTTGTTGCATGAACATTTGCCCGTCACTGAATTGCATGAAGGTGAAGAGGGGATTGTTATTCTGGATCAATCTCCACTTTATGCGGAGTCAGGTGGTCAAGTCGGTGATAGTGGTGTTTTAACAGCACCCGGTATGAAGTTTCAGGTGCTCACAACACAGCAGCATGGCAAAGCCATTTTGCATGTCGGGCGGATGGTGATGGGTACGATGCACACTACCATGACGTTAGAAGCTGAGGTGGATGAGCAGCGAGCGGATATTAAGCTCAATCATTCAGCAACACACTTGTTACACGCAGCGTTACGTGATCAGTTGGGTGAACACGTGTTTCAGAAAGGCTCACTGGTGGACGTTGATCGTTTGCGATTTGATTTTTCACACGCTAAGGCATTAACTTCTGGCGAATGGCAGGCTGTTGAGGATCAGGTGAATGCTATGATTCGTGCTAATCATGTCGTGGATCAAGCGGTGATGTCGATGGATGAGGCACAGTCCGCAGGGGCACTTGCGTTGTTTGGTGAGAAATATGATGACGAAGTTCGTGTGATTACGATGGGTGAAGGCTCTAAAGAGCTCTGTGGTGGTACGCACGTTGAACGCACGGGTGATATAGGTTTGTTCGTGATCACCAGTGAGTCTGCTACGGCTTCTGGTGTGCGGCGTATTGAGGCGTTGACAGGGCGTTATGCCTTAGAATGGGTGCAGGCTAAGCGCACGACGATCAAACATGTGGCGCGAGAGTTGAGTGTGCCGGAGTTAGAGTTAGTGGCCAAGGTGAGTCAGGTATTATTAAACCAAAAGCATCAACAGCGGACGATTCAAGAATTACAGCGTGCTTCTTTGGGGCAGCAGGTGGATGCGTTATGTGCACAGGCAGTCACTGTGTCTGGTGTGCAGGTATTATCCCATGTGGTCGCTGACATTGATCGAGGTGCCTTGCGTGATTTATTGGATCAATTGCGTTCACGTTTTTCAACGTATGCGATTGTGTTGGCTTTAGTGGTTGAGGGTAAAGTTCAATTGGTTGTGGGTGTGAGTCAGAATCTCACAAAGACGTTTAAGGCGGGCGACCTACTAACGCATGTGGCCAAGCAAGTGGGTGGGAAAGGTGGTGGACGACCGGATTTTGCTCAAGGCGGTGGTGATCAGCCAGAGCATTTAAATGCAGCGTTAGACTCAGTAGCCCCATGGGTTGAGCAACATTGTCTTGATGTTAAATAGGTAAAATGGTGAGGGATGCACGATGTCATTGGTTATCAAAAAGTTTGGGGGTTCGTCTTTAGCGGATCTATCCTGTTTGAAAGCCGTGACACGTAT
>JABABC010000113.1 GCA_014238445.1 Coxiellaceae bacterium | reverse complement strand
TATTGTTGGTGTCATGATCATTTGATGTATAGCAAAGGGGAGGCTAGTCATGCCGTCATTTTATCAAGGGTGTGTGATGTGTTTAGGGTTATTTATTGCTCCTGCTGTTTGGTGTGTTGACGATTCAGTTTCTGATGCAGCTGCGCATTATTCCACACAAGCAATGAAGCAACAGTCTACCGTTTGTGTTGACTATGGCTTTAAAATAGAGACGCCTCAATTTGAGCCTGAAGCAATCTATGCCCTATTAAATCAGCAAATTAATTCCTCGAAGGATGCTGAAATAGCGCGTGTGTTATCAGAAGGTGCTCAAGCAAAGCTAGCTCGAGATAATCAATCAGATAGCAATGTACCCCCTCTAAAGAATACGTTGAGCTCGCGTTATTCAGTGTATGAAACTGCTGAGGCGACGAGTGTTGTGATTCACTATGAAGGGTATTCGGCGCCTGCGGCGCATCCATTTCATTCGCTGTACACAGTTAATTATAATACACAGTCACAGTCATTAATTGCATTGCCCCGTTTGTTTCGATCGGATGTTGCTCTCTTTAAAGTGCTGAGTCAATTAAGTCGTGAGCAGCTGTTAGCACAATCGTTGACTGATAAAGCGATGATGTTGAATGGCACGTTGCCTATACCCAACAATTTTCAGCATTGGGTATTAACACAAGAGGGTATTACGTTATATTTTGATGAAGCTCAGGTCGCTCCTTATTCCGATGGTCAGATGAGCGTGACCATTGCTACAGAAAAATTGTCTGGTTTATTATCCGATGAAGGTCGACGTATTTTGGGTGTGAGCTAG
The DNA here is from genome assembly GCA_014238445.1 of Coxiellaceae bacterium. GTDB lineage: Bacteria > Pseudomonadota > Gammaproteobacteria > Coxiellales > Coxiellaceae > UBA9148. Next base: position 4,400 of record JABABC010000113.1, on the reverse strand, counting down.
TACGGTGTGTTTATTCTGATGTTTCTGCGGGAAATCGTTGAATGTCGCGCCAAATTCTTTTTGCCAGTGATTTGGGTGTCATTTGTGATGCAATGTAAGTGAGATCGGCCAATGCTTCATACATTGGTTCTCGTTGTTGGTTTGAGAGTTCTAGTTTTTCTTTATGATCGTTTCCGCCCAGTTGAGGTCGCCCTTGTGGGCGCCGTGTTGTGCGTTGTAGTTGTGCTTTAAAGGAGACTTTGAGGTAAATGACCGTGCCGGTTGTTTTGAGTAAGTCATACACTTCAGGGATAATCACAGAGCCGCCGCCCGTGGATAATATAATAGGACTTTGCTGCATTAAATCCACTAAGGTGTCACGTTCTCGCTCGCGTAGTCCGCCAGAGCCTTCGATGTCATAAATCCAGTCAATATCGACGCCTGCGCGTTTTTCCAGCTCACGATCGGAGTCAAAGAAAGGGAGTTTTGCTATCTTAGAGAGCTGTAGGCCAATGCTGGATTTTCCAGCTCCCATGGGGCCAATGAGGTAGATATTGTTGTGTTGCATGGTTTGCTTCGTTTGTCATCATGGTACCTATTGTAACAGAGCAAGCCGTGAGAACAATTGTTAGGGGTTCGATTGAATGTGAGGTGTGAGTAAAATCAAGAGTTCATCTTGTTGGTGTGAGTGTTGTTGGTCTTTAAATAGACGCCCAACCCACGGTAGGCTATGAAGCACAGGGATACTATGATGCTGGTGGGATTTTTGTTGAGTGGTAATACCGCCTAGAGCGAGGGTTTCATGATTATGTAATATGAGCGTGGTTTTTAGTTGTTGCGTGGTAATGGCTGGTGCGCCTGCAATACGCAAGCTACTCACGGTGTCTTGATTGAGTTGCAGGTCTAATCGAATGCGTTGGTGGGGAAGTAAGGTGGGAGTGACGGCTAATTTCAGTGCAGCATCTTTAAAGGTTACGCTGGTTCCACCGCTGCTGGTGGCTTGTTGGTAGGGTATTTCTTGACCAGACTCGATGGTCGCGGTGTGTTGATCTAAGGTGACGAGTTCTGGGTTAGCGAGCATCGTGGCTTCACCATGTTCTAGGAGTGCTTGTAACTGCATAGTGAGTTGTGTGTTATCGGCTAATGTAAACAGCGGAATAAGAAAGGTATTAGGTTCACTGTGAGTGGAGCGTTTGTGTGATCCTGTGCTGCTGCCGTATTGGACGCCTAGAGATTCCCCCTTATGGCGATTGACCGTCATAAGCTCGGCTTGGATGCGTATTTGATGAGGCGGTTGGTCCATGTTATTGATGAGCTGTTTGATTTTTAACAGGTGCGCGGCATCATCTTCCACCCAGATGGTATGGGTTTGAGGAGATTGACTGAGCTTCGCCTGCGGCGAGGTCCAGACGGCATGTTTATCTTTGAGTAGTGCCATGAGTGTATCTGTTGCAAGGTATTGTAGGTGAAAGGCGTGTAATGCAACTGGAGTGGTTGTGGGTGATTCCCCTGGTGTTGTTGAGCTGGCAAACGGATTGTGATTGGCGTTGGCGTCATTATTGAAGCAACTGAGGATGATCAATAGTGTGATACAGAGTCTAGTCACGAGCATTCTCCAGGACAAGGGTGAGTTGTAGTTGTGAAGGTTGTTGTTGGCAGGGTTGAATCATCAGTGTCTGTACCCATGCTCGAAAGGGAGGGGTCAGCCACTCTAATAAAGCGTGGTTGATGTTGTTGTATTCACCACACACACGATATAGATGGCGTTGTTTACCCTTGTCGTTTGGAGCTTCTATCACGCTGTAGTGCTCAACTGAGAGGTGATGGTCATGAAAATAGTGCAGCAGGTTTGCTGCTTGCTCTGCCTCGGACGGCGAGGTGATTTGATGATCGAGGTAGGATTGGAGGTGACGGTGAGTGTGTGGGTTAAGTGGTGTTTGGCAGCGGTCCCATAAGGTGTGTTGCGTGGTTGTGTGTTGTTGTGCTTGCGTTAATGCTAATTGACTGTGTTGCCAACGGCGTTGTTCAGGGTGGCACAAGGTGATGTAGAGCAGCAGAGTATAGAGAATCAGTGCTGCCATTAAGGTGGTGGGGTGTCGCATGACCGTCCATAGCTGCTTGAGTGTCACGGGCGTGAGAGTCATGTGGGTTTTCCCATGCACGTGATGTCAGCGTGTAATTCAAAGTTAAACTGAGCCGGATGGGTGGTGTGACTGACCGTAGTGAGTTCAACGTTTGTTAATGCATCGAGCGGGTTGAGTGCTTTAACCAGTGCATGAGTGAGGGACGGCGATAAGCTGTGGCCACTCAGCGTGAGTTGGTTGGCTTGTTGTGATAGGCGGGTGAGTGTGATGTTTGCGGGTATCAGGCGTGTGATCTGCGGGATGGTGTGTGTTAAACAGCGTTGCTGTTGGAAGTGTTGTTGGAGTGATGGTTGGTGTGATAAGACCGCGCGTCGTGTGCTGCACTGGTGCTGAGTTTGCTGGTCGTGGAGCTGTTGTGTGAGGTGGTGTTGTTGAGTGATGCGTTGTTGGTTGCGCTGAGTGGCTTGTTGTAAAGCCTGTTGGATGATGAGACACAGCATTGTGAGTGCAACAGCTAGGATTAGACAGCTGATGGCATAACGGTTGCGACGTTGATTGGCTTGATGCGTGCGATAGGGGAGTAGATTGATTAGCATGCACACGACCTGGGTGTGAGAGCAGTTAAGGCGGCGATGAGCTCGTTGTGTCGTTCGACGTGGTCAGTGTGAGTGACGTGGACTTGAGGTTCTAATGCTTCATGGAGTGGGATGAGAGTGAGTCTTGTCGAAAGCTCGTGTGTTAAGGCGTGATACAGCGCTTCATTAGGTCCAGTGATATAGAGCGTCGTGTTTTTTTCTGTGAGTTGTGCCTGTAGGTCAGTGAGTACCGTGTCATACCCGCTAGAGAGTGAGTGTGCTTCATAATGGTGTAGTTCGTTGGCACTGAATTGATAGTGAATCAGGTGCATCGTATCGCAATAGAGTACGGTGTACGGTGGTGGGTGCCTATGACTCGCGTGAAAGGCGAGATGAAAACCGCATAACCAGTCAACTTGTAATGTAGCAAGGCGGCAGCGAGGTGGGAGGTTGCTGAGTAGGTGTTCTTGTACGATGCTTTGTTTGCAGGCACTGATGACGTAGGTGGATTCAGTGGCATGAGAGGTCAGCGGGAGGTAGTCGCAATACAATGATTCCCAAGGGTGTTGAAATAACGAAGTGCTGTGGTGTGCCAAATACTGGGGTAAGCACGTTTTAGGGAGTGCAGTATCTAATGAGAGGATCTGTTGATGGGTGTAATCGTTACTTAAAGTGACATGGCAGCGGTGTGTGGTTCGCCACCGTGTGTTGATGGATAAGGCAGTCATAAAGTTTGTTGGGTTGTCATTCAGGGTGAGTTGATGGTGCGCTTGGTGTTGCATGTGACCTGAGCGATGACGTGTGATGAGCGTGCCGTATAGGGTACTGGGTGTGAGGTAGAATCCTAGGTGGTGTGTGATTCGACGCAGCATGATTGTTCTTTTTTTGATCTTGAAGCGGTTACTATAGCGCGCTGTCGGTTTGTCTCAATACGGGTATTAAAACGGGAGTATTGAGGGGCTTATTACCGTGTTGCAGGGAACACGGTATTGCTTGCAACCCAGCTAGCTAAAAAATATACTGTGCGTACTTTTTAGGCTTTTATTGGTGGGTTATGGCTCGTTTTAGACAGTTTTTAGGGCGTGCATCAACAGCCCTCTTGAGCGTGACGATCACATTGGGTGTATTCTTGTTGGTCGTTTTAGTGTATCTGGAGTCTCAACTGCCCAGTGTGGCCGAGCTGCGTGATATGCACATGCAAGTGCCAACGCGCATCTATGATAAAGACCATCAGTTAATCGCCCAATATGGGTATAAGCGCCGTGTTCCGGTGAGCATTGACGAAATTCCACAAGACCTTATTCATGCGGTTTTAGCCACCGAAGATGCCCGTTATTATTCTCACCCAGGCGTTGACTTTATTGGCATTGCGCGAGCAGCTGTTGCGGTGGTAGCCAGTGGTCGTAAAGTGCAAGGTGCCAGCACTATCACCATGCAAGTGGCTCGCAATTTCTTTTTGACGCGTAAAAAGACCTATGGTCGAAAAATCAATGAAATCTTATTAGCGATTAAGATTGACCATGCCTTAAGCAAAGATAAAGTGCTTGAGCTGTATTTGAATAAGATCTATTTTGGCCATCGTGCTTATGGCGTCGCAGCTGCAGCACAGGTGTATTATGGTAAACCCTTAGATCAATTAACGTTGTCGCAGCTGGCCATGTTGGCGGGATTGCCGCAAGCTCCTTCACGCACGAACCCCATTACCAGTCCTCAACAGGCGCTTGTACGACGTAATCATGTGTTACAGCGTATGTTAGATGTG
>JABABC010000005.1 GCA_014238445.1 Coxiellaceae bacterium | reverse complement strand
TTGTTTTTTTTAAAGAAACAATAAATGTTATTTTAAGGTTTGTGTTTTCAGAAGTTGGTGTAAAAAAAACACGGAAAGCGGTTGCTTGCCGTGCTTTGAATGATTGAGAGAGTGTGTTTAGCGATCTTCTTCTTGATCCATGAAGCTATGTAGCTGCTCCGCACGTGATGGGTGGCGCAGTTTACGTAATGCCTTCGCTTCAATCTGTCGGATCCGTTCACGAGTCACATCAAATTGTTTGCCGACCTCTTCTAGTGTGTGGTCAGTGTTCATGTCAATGCCGAAGCGCATGCGAAGCACCTTTGCTTCACGTGGCGTGAGTGACCCTAAAACATCTTGCGTGGCTTCTTTAAGGCCCGCTGCTGTTGCAAAATCGAGCGGTGCTTGCGCTGCCCCGTCTTCCACAAAATCCCCTAAGGTTGAATCTTCATCTTCACCAATGGGTGTTTCCATGGAGATGGGTTCCTTGGCGATTTTAAGGACTTTGCGTATTTTATCTTCTGGCATCAGCATGATTTTAGCGAGTTCTTCAGGCGGAGCTTCTTGGCCGGTTTCTTGAAGGATTTGGCGCTGAATGCGATTCAGTTTATTGATGGTTTCAATCATGTGAACGGGAATACGAATGGTCCTAGCTTGGTCTGCAATCGAGCGTGTAATGGCTTGGCGGATCCACCAGGTCGCATAGGTTGAAAACTTGTAACCACGACGGTATTCAAATTTATCAACAGCTTTCATCAGGCCGACGTTGCCTTCTTGAATGAGGTCAAGAAATTGCAGGCCGCGATTCGTGTATTTTTTGGCAATGGAAATCACTAAGCGTAAGTTGGCTTCAATCATTTCTTTTTTAGCGCGACGTGTCTTGGCCTCGCCGATGGATACGCGACGGTTAATTTCCTTGATATCGTTGATGGAAAGGTTGGCGCGTTCTTCGATATCAGCTAGTTTGCGCTGTGCGCGTTTAATTTCTTTTTCATAGGTATAAAGCTGTTCAGCTTGCTGGGTGTGTTGCTTTGCAAATTGCTCAAACCATTTGGGATCTGTTTCATTACGTATGAAGGAATTGATGAAGGGTTTGCGAGCTACTTTGGAGCGAGTAACGCAATAAGTTAGGATGATTTTTTCTTGTTCTCGGATCTCGCGTAAGTACGAGCGTAACATATGTGTTTGTCGGGAAAAGGGCTTTATAGCCAGCTTGAAAAGTGAGTATTGCTCAGTGAGATTTGCTAAGTTTTTTTGTGCAGTTTTATGTTTTTTATCATGCTTAGTGATGGCTTTTACGTATTGGTCATGATATTTGCGCAGTAATGCAATTTTCGCTGCAGTATGAATAGGGTCTGGACCTGATTCTGCTTCTTCATCACTATCATCGGTACTATTGTTAGAGGTGCTAGTACTATCATTCTCTCCACTGTTTTCTTTTTCAGTGGTATTGTCTGCCGTTTGAGTGGTTTCTTTGGGGTCTTTAGATGGTTTTTCCTCTATCGATTTTGCTGCCTTAGCCTCTGGTGTTATTGGTTTTTTGAGGTGTGTCGCAGGTTGTGGTTCATCATCAAAAAAGCCGATAATAAGATCGGATAGGCGACCTTCGTTGGCAATGAGCTCGTCGTATTGATCGAGTAGGCTTTGGACAGTTTCGGGATAATGCGCGAGCGCACTCATCATTTGTCGGATGCCATCTTCAATGCGTTTGGCGATGATGATTTCGCCTTCGCGGGTCAGGAGTTCAACGGTTCCCATTTCGCGCATGTACATGCGGACGGTATCCGTGGTGCGATGGATGGCCTCAATTTCCATGATGCTTTCTTTAATATCATCTTCAGAGACATTGGCGCGTTCTTGTAATTGTTTGAGTCGGATGTCGTCTTCAGAGGGTTGTGAGTCAAAGACATCAATGCCACGCTCTTGTAGGCTTGAAATGATGCGTTCTAAGTCGTTGTTAGAGTCAACCAATTCACTGGGTAGGAAGTTGAGTAGGTCTTCGTGCAAGAGGTAGCCTTGCTCGTTCGCTTTTTTAAGTAGTGCACCAATACTGCGATTATCTTCGGACATTTTTTGATCAACCCTGTCGTGAATATGGTAAGAATGACAGCGCATTTTACAGATAAGTGGGGGGGCTGGCTAGTGTTATTCTAGTTTGTTTTCATTGATTTGCATTAATAGGCGTTGTAGTTGTTTTTTTTCATCGAGGTTTATACCTTGAGACTTGGCGCGATGGAGTAACTCATCGGCCTGGTGTTGATGTTGTTGTTGTTGGAGGTATATGACCGTTTCTCGGAGTGTGTTTTTATGACTAGTCTCGATGAGGTTGAGCGGTGTGATTGCTAGTTGAGACGCGTAGTGTTTGAGGGAGGTTGTTTCGAGTTGAGCAAACAGCTGACCGGTCGTTAGCGAAGGCTTTTGACGGAGCGTCTGTAAAAGTTGGCGTAACATGGAGAGCTCATTGGTGTCAGATGGGGGGATATTAAAATTTGTGTCAATGATACTAATGAGTGATGGATGGTGCAGTAACAGTAGATTAGCTTGCTCTATGGCGGGTATGATCTGGATACGCCCATGACGAGGCTTGGGTACTGTAGGTGGTGAGCTGACGGTTACGGGAGCGGTTTTATTGTGTGTCAGTTGCTCTAGTTGCGCACGATCCAGGTTGAGCCGTTTAGCTAGGGCATTGACCATGAGGTCATGATAGAAACCTGCTGGAATAGATTCAATGCACTGAAGTGCTTCGTGAGCAAATTGAGATTGGTTGGCGATGTGGCTTAGTGGGTAACGTTGCTCCAGTTCATGGAATAGTTTGTCAGATAACCGAGGAGCATGTTCCAGTGCTTGTTTAAAAGCTGCTCTGCCTTTTTCCCGTAGGTAGCTGTCTGGATCTTGTTGGTCAGGCAGTGAAAGGAATTTGACGTCCACGCCTTGAGAGAGAACCGGTAGCATCGCGAGTAGGGCTTTCCAAGAGGCATTTTGACCGGCACGGTCACCATCAAAGCAAAATATGATGCGTTTGGTATAGCGTAGGATTTTTCGAATATGGGTCGCATTAACAGCTGTCCCTAGTGTGGCGATGGCCGTAGGGAATTGGAATTGAAAGAGCGCTATAACATCCATATAGCCTTCAACCACAATGACATAGGGAAGCTTGGGTTGTGCTTGTCGTGCTTCATAGAGGCCGTACAGTTCATGATTTTTATGAAAGACCGGTGTTTCCGGTGAATTTAAATATTTAGGTTTGGCGTCACCTAGCGATCGACCACCAAGGCCAACGACTTTACCTTGTGTGTTGCGAATGGGAAACATGATACGGTCGCGAAATCGATCATAACGTTTTTTATTGTCCACCATGAGCCCGCAGGTTAAGAGTTGTGTCTCTGTGGTTGCGGAGTTGTTGAGTGGTTTTAAGGCATGCCAGTCATTGGGAGCGTAGCCGATTAAAAAATGTTGTTGGGCTTGTGCGTTAATCCCGCGTGATTGTAAGTACTTTACGGCGTGTGTGTGCTGGGGGAGTGCTTGTTGATAGAGAGAGCTCGCTTGCGCCAGTAGTGCGTATAGGGGTTCGTATACAGCAGTTGGGGGTGCTGTATTGCCTTCGTAGATGACATCCAGACCAGCTTGAGAAGCCAGGTCTTGCACGGCTTCTGGAAAGCTTTGGTGGTTGATCGCCATGAGGAATCCAATAGCATTACCATGGGCGCCGCAACCAAAGCAATGGTAAAACTGTTTTTCGGTGCTCACGGTAAAGGAAGGGGTTTTTTCTTGATGGAAGGGGCAGCAGCCTGAGTGATCTTTACCTTTGAGTTGGATAGAGGTATGTGCGCTGACAACGTCAGCAATATTGATGCGCTCGAGGAGTTGTAGGATAAAGTGTTGTGCAATACGACCGCTCATAGGTGCCTCGTGATTCGCCAGCTAAAAAATGAGGCTATAGTATGCAATGTTTTATGCGCTGAGCCTAGCCCTGACGTGTTTGCTAATCACGGCCATGTCTGCTCGGCCTTGTAATTGTGACTTGAGCAGCCCCATCACTGCGCCCATGTCCTTGATAGAGTTTGCGTCAGATGAGTTAATGGCTTGGTCAATCGCAGCTAAAATGGCTGTTTCATCGAGTTGTTCTGGGAGGTAGGTGAAAAGGATACCAATCTCGAGTTGTTCTTTTGCAGCAAGCTCTGGTCGTTGTGCGGCAAGATACTGCTCTGTAGATTCTTTGCGCTGTTTGACCATTTTATTAATAATAGCCAGTGCGTCTTGGTCAGTTGTGGCGGTTTGCGTATCGATGTCACGCTGTTTGATGGCAGCTTTTAGCATACGAAGCGTAGTCAGCCGATCAGTGTCTTTAGATCTCATGGCTGACTTGATGTCTTCATTAATTTGTTCTATCAGAGAGAGGTGACTCATAATTACAGCTTAGTAGCGAACGCGTTCACGGTCTCGGTTTTCTTGTTCTTTTTGTAGCTTTTTAGCATGACGCTTAACGGCAGCAGCCTTTTGGCGTTTGCGTTTAGAGGTCGGTTTTTCATAGAATTCCATTTCACGTAATTTGCTTGGAATACCGGCTTTTTCGCACATGCGCTTGAAGCGGCGCACAGCAACGTCAAATGAACCTTGTTCTTGAATTTCAACTTGTGGCATGAGGGACTTTTACCTTATATAACGTGTTACACATAAAATGAGGGAGTCATCATAATCACTTTAGTTGAAAAATGCAAAGCCTCTTTTGGTCTGGTGTAGTTTTAGGTGGGCACATGGAGGGTGTTAGTCCTCTGTCATAATTAAAGTGTAGTTTTTTCAGTGGGTTAGATCTTGTTTGTGGGCGTAAGCTAGACGAGGTATTGCTTTTCTAGCCATCTCAGGCTTACAAATGCAATTTCTTTTAGGGGTGATTTGTGAAAATTAGTGAAGGGTTGGGTGATATGGATGCCTGTACAGCCTGCTTGACAGGCTGCCAGCATGCCTGTGAGTAGTCGGTCATCCACGAGTGCAATCTGGTGTGGGGCAATGCCTGTTGTTTCGGTGATGGAATGTAATCCTTCTGGAGAAGGCTTTTTGTGTTGGGGATCTAAAATATGCATGGCTGGGAAGTGTTGTTTGAGAAAGGCTATGCGGTCAGGGCGGTTATTATTGGAGTGGAGGTAGAGATGGTCTTCACCCAGGGTGTCGCAACAGGTTGATAACCAGCTGAGTACATCAGAAGGTATGTCGATCGCATCGTGGTAGTTTAAGACACCATCAAAGTCTAGAGCAAGCGCTTGGATACCTTCTGATTTCAGTGTTGCCGGGTCAATCGAGAGCACGGAGTTAACGCTGTGTTTTTCACTGAGTGCTATTTTTTTTAAGGCAGGCTTGTGTTGTTTAATGTACTTGAGTGTTTGTAAGATCATGGGTTTTATTTTAGGTGGTTGATGTGAAAGGCTATTGAAATTACCATGCTTTAGTGGCCACAACAAATGTGGGGTGATTATTGTATTGATTTTCGAGCTAACCTGGGAATGGTTGAGCCTTGTACGATAAGTGAAAACATGACGATGGCATAGGTCAGTGTCATGATAAAGTTGCGGTAGTCGCTAGCGGGGAGTGACAAGGCTAATGCAACGGCTAGGCCCCCGCGTAATCCACCCCAGGTGAGAATGCTAATCGTATAAGGCATCTGAGTTCTAAATTGGCTGAGGATTTTTATAGGGATGCCAGTGGTTAGCCAGCGTATGATTAATGTGATTGGGATGATTAAGAGTGCTGCAATGATTTCGGCGGTACTGGCGTGTAAGCTGAGTAATTCAAAGCCGATGAGCAAAAAGAGAATAGCATTGAGTAATTCATCAATGATTTCCCAGAATTTTTTTAAATCATGGAAGTGGAGCTCGGGGATTTTATGATGAAGCTTGCAGCTAATATAGATACCGGCTGTTACCATTGCCAGTGGGCCTGATATATACAGTTGTTGTGCCAGGCTGTAGCCACCAGAGACAACCCCTATGGTGAGTAAAATAATAGCATTAGCTTCTTTTAAGGGTTTAGCAAGGGTGGTTGTTAACCAGCCTAGTATGATTCCAAATATAATACCACCCAGTGCTTCTTGACAGAAAAGCAAGATGACGGTGCGGGGAGTCAGAGAGGCTTCTGGTGATGTGCTAAGTTCCAGTAACGTAATGAATAAGACAATACCTACGCCGTCATTAAAGAGCGATTCGCCTGCTACGCAGGTGGAGAGTTTTTTAGAAACGCCCAGTCGTTTGAAAGTAGCAAGTACGGCGATAGGGTCTGTGGGTGAGATTAAAGAGCCGAACAGTAAGCAGTAAATGAAAGGCATGGGTAGACCTAATGCATCTGATAGGTAGTAAAGAGCAAGACCAATTAAGCAGGCGGAGCTAATCGTGCTAATGGATGCCAGGGTAGCAATTTCCCATCTTTGTGATTTGAGGCTATTAAAGTCGATGGTCAGTGCGCCCGCAAACAATAGGAAGCTGAGCATGCCATCTAATAGAAGCTGCTCAAAGTGTGCTTGAAGGACTAAGTTTTCCGCGTGAAAGTATAAGTTGGAAATGCCTAAATGTTGCAAAATAATGAGCGCGGTTGCTACGATCAGTGAGCCGCTCATGATCGCAATGGTGGCTTGTTGCTTGAACACACGTTCGTTGACATAGCCTATGAATATAGCTAACGCGACAATTAATGAAAATAGTGAGTAATTATTCATCGCTATTTAATACCTGAAAAAAAATCCCTTGTCTATAGGGTTTGGGCAAGTATGTGTGTTGTCATTTGATTTTAGAGTCATTATAGTCACGTAAAAGGCATTGACCGTGAGGCAGTGACCCGATGGAATAATCGATTTGATGGGTGTTCTCATGGTTCTTGATGAGTAGTCAACCCCGTCTGTTTTACATAGCCATCGCTTCGCTGTCTGAGATTTTTGATGGGTGAGTTTAATAGCGAGTAGCAGGTGGTGAATATGACAATAAGTGATTTCTATGCGCGTTATCAGGCTGGTCAAAAGATCAGCATGGTGACTTGTTACGATTATACCATGGCGACATTGGTGAATGAGACAGCGGTTGATGCTGTTTTGGTCGGCGACAGTGCCGGCATGGTCATGCATGGGCATGCTTCCACGCTACCCGTCACTGTTGAGCAAATGGCTTGGCACACTGCGGCAGTTGTGAAGGGGCTATCCCATCAGTGGGTGGTTGCGGATCTGCCCTTTTTATCGTATCGCCAGGGTTTGGTGGCGGGTATGCAGGCTGTTGCTCGTTTAATCCAAGCGGGTGCGCAGGCGGTCAAATTGGAGGGGGTAGTGGGCAATCTCGAATTCATTACGCATTGCGTTGAATCCGGTGTGCCCGTAATGGGGCATTTGGGTCTGACACCACAGTTTTTGCACCAGTTAGGTGGCTATAAAGTTCAAGGAAAGACCTGTGCTGCGGCAGAGCAATTGCGATGTGATGCGCTCAAATTACAAGCTGCCGGTTGTTTTTCCATTGTGTTGGAATGTGTGCCTGCAGATGTTGCTCAAAAGGTGACGGAATCGTTGAAGATTCCAACCATTGGCATAGGTGCAGGCCCGGGTACTTCTGGGCAGATTTTGGTGTTACAAGACTTACTGGGTATGAATCGTTTTTTTTCCCCTAAGTTTGTTAAACAATACGTCGATGGAGCGAGTATGATTCAGCAAGCATTAACAAGTTTTGATCAAGAGGTGAAGTCAGGTGATTTTCCTGTGCTTGGCGAACATACTTTTAAGCGTACTGTTGCTAGTCGAGGAGACTCAGCATGATGTTGATCAAGACACCAGAAACACTTCAGAAGCAACGACAGGCCTGGCTAGAGGGAGGGCAATCAATCGGCTTGGTTATGACGATGGGGAATTTGCATCAAGGTCATGCGTCTTTAGTGCAGCGATCATTGCAAGAAAATGCCATTACGATAGTGAGTATTTTTGTGAATCCAATGCAATTTAATCAGCAAGAAGATTATGATAATTATACTCGTGCTGTGAAACAGGATGTCGATTTATTAGATTCTTTAGGTGTTTCTGCTGTTTTTATGCCTGATAAGGCAGTCATGTATCAGGATAATGCTAGTTATTGTGTGAATGAAACGGAATTGAGTCAGCAGATGGAAGGTCGGCATCGCCCTGGTCATTTTACAGGAGTATTGACGATTGTGATGAAAGTCTTATTATTGTGTCGCGCAACTCGTGCTTATTTTAGTGAAAAAGACTTTCAGCAATTACAGCTTATCCAGGGGATGGCAAACGCTTTTTTTATAGAAACAGCGATTGTGGCTTGCCCTTTTTTACGTGACGAGCAAGGGTTAGCATTAAGTTCGCGTAATACACGACTGACATCAAAAGAACGAGAGCTGGCATATCGATTTGCAGCCTGTTTGCATGAATCGATAACTGCTGAAGCAGCAAAAGAGGATTTAGAGCAATTAGGTGTTCCAGTGGATTATGTGACAGATTGGGAGGGCCGTCGTTTTGCTGCGGTTTGGATTGGTTCTGTGCGACTCATTGATAACGTCCCTATCCAGGATCAATCTATTTTAGCACTTGAAGGGGTGTGTTGATGTTGATACAAATATTGAAGTCAAAAATTGCGTATGCCACCGTCACGCAAAAAGAATTGCATTATGTAGGTAGCATTACCATTGACCATCACCTGATGACTGCAGCAGGTTTGGTGGCTAATGAGCAGGTGCACATTGTGAACTTAAATAATGGGGAGCGTTTAGTCACCTATGTGATCCCTGGTGAAGCGCACAGTGGTGTGATTGGTTTAAATGGGCCTGCTGCACGCTGCGTGGAGTATGGGGATCCCATTTTTATTATTGCTTATGCACAAGTCGATGTGTCGGCAAAACCTTTTCAGCCTAAGGTGGTGCATTTGATGGCAAATAATCAGATTGATGAAACAGTCGAGGTGTAATATGGATTTGTGTTTAGATGTTGGTAATAGTCATGTTGTAGCTGGTGTGTACCGGCACGGTGAATTACAGGCTACGTTTCGTTATCCCACGATTCAGACGTTGGTGACCTCAGATCAGTTTGGGGTCTTTTTATTGCAAGCATTAAGAGAGCGTGATTTAGATCCCAAAGCGGTCAGGCGTATTGGATTATGCTCTGTAGTTCCTTCGTTAGATTATTCAATTTTATCAGCGTGTCAGAAATATTTTCATCAGTCTGTTTTTGTCGTAAAAGCGGGTGTTAAAACAGGCTTAAACATTCGGGTGCAACAGCCGCAAGAAGTCGGGGCAGATCGTATTGCGAGCGCTGTCGGAGCGATAGGCCAATTGCCTGATCAGAACTTGATAGTGATAGACTTGGGGACAGCGACCACCTTTTGTGCGATTTCAAAACAGAAAGATTACTATGCAGGGCCTATTGTGACGGGGTTACGGTTAAGTATGAGTGCTTTGCAACAGCATGCTGCGCTATTACCGGCAGCTAATATTGTTCGTTGTGAGCAGGTAATGGGAAAAAATACCGAAGAAAATATTCAGTCAGGTTTGTTTTTTGGTCATTTAGAAATGATTAAAGGGATTGTGGCACGACTGCGACAAGAGGTGTTTATCGATCAATCGGTAATGGTTGTTGGAACGGGCGGCTTTATCGGGCTGTTTGAAGAAGAGGTGATATTTGATACCGCCATACAAGATTTAGTACTACAAGGCATTGTGACATTGTTAGATAAAAACTCATCCGTGTAGAGATTGTGATCTACTTTGTTATTTGCCGGCTGATTTGTAATAATCAGTGTCGGATTAGGCTCAGCCTGAGAACGTTATAAAAAGGTTAAAGCATGCGTATAAGAATGTTAAGGGAATTCATTGTTTCAGAAACCATGGCCGGTTTTTGCCTTTTCTTAGCAGCCGTGCTGGCTATTATTGTTGATAATTCACCTTGGGCGCATTATTACCACGATGTTTTGCAGCAAGTATGGACAGTGCATTTGCGTGTGATTGTGCTTTCTGAATCTGTGCATCATTGGGTCAATGATGGGTTAATGACGATCTTTTTTTTGCTCGTTGGTCTGGAGATTAAGCGAGAGTTGTTTGAAGGGGAGTTAAGCTCTTTATCTCAAGCAGCGCTCCCAGGTATTGCTGCCATTGGTGGTATGGTGGTTCCTGGGTTGGTTTATTGGTGGATAAATCATGCTGACAGCGTTGCTTTGCGAGGGTGGGCTATCCCAACAGCCACGGATATTGCTTTTTCTTTGGGTATTTTGTCGTTGCTAGGTCGACGTGTGCCACTGTCGTTAAAAGTGTTTCTAATGGCATTAGCTATTTTTGATGATATGGGCGCCATAATGATCATTGCGATTTTTTATACGCCGCATGTGCAATGGTATGTGTTAGGTGGTGTGGCAGCCATGTTTTTAGTGTTAGTGATTTTGAATCGCTGTCGCGTGCATTCATTGTCTCTATATCTATTGGTGGGCGCAGTGTTATGGGTGTGTTTATTGCGCTCTGGGGTGCATGCTACTCTAGCAGGAATATTGTTAGCATTTACCATTCCATTGAATCATAAAAATTCACACCGAGTGTCACCTTTGCATCGTTTAGAACACTTTTTAAACCCTTGGGTAGCGTTTATTGTATTACCGTTATTTGCTTTTACGAATGCAGGGATTAACTTCTCTCAATTACCACTAGGTCAGGTGATGTCGTCAGTGCCGCTGGGTATTTTTGCAGGACTATTTTTTGGAAAGCAAATTGGGATTGCTGGGTTTTCCTGGTTGGCGATTAAATTGGGTGTTGCTAAGTTGCCTTCTGGTGTTCGTATGTCGGGTTTATATGGTGTGAGTTTGCTGTGCGGTGTTGGGTTCACCATGAGCTTATTTATCGGAAGCTTGGCGTTTGATTGGGTGAGTGAGTCTTATGAACTGTTAGTGCGAGTGGGTGTTATTGGTGGTTCCTTGCTATCAGGTTTGTTGGGCTATTTGGTGCTGAGGTGTGTGTGCCATAAACCACACCGGTCATAGTATTCTGTAGGTTGTTACGGTAATATGGCTGTCCTTTTTTAAAGCTGATAGGTTGGATGTATTATCATGGAACAAAATATCACTAACAACCCTGTGGTTTATTTGAAAGATTATGAGC
>JABABC010000006.1 GCA_014238445.1 Coxiellaceae bacterium | reverse complement strand
TTGATTTTATTGATTTTTCAATCATCTGGGTTATATCTATGAATATGTTTAGCACCCAATGATAGGGGGCTTGTAATCATGTCAATCATCCAGTTATCAGTTAGAGGTTAAGGCTCGTATCATACCCTGACTTTCTTAAGATAACATTAAGATACAATATAAAGAGGGCTTTTTATAATTATTATTTAGATATTGTTTATATTTAGATCACTTTATCTTATGCCTTAATGTTCCCTTAAGGTTGACATCCTGTTCTAGTGATATAATTAGCTTAAATACTGGGATTACGACTCGTCAATGTGATGGGCATTATGCTAGTATCGCCTCAAGTTATTTTACAATCGGAGTAAACCATGTCTCATGAAAGTTCTCAGCCAGCTTACATAAACTGGACAAACATTTTATTTTTTGCGATCAACACGTCGGTGAGTGTGATCGGTACAATTCTCCTATTAATGTATGGCACCGTTCATAGTGCTACGTGGGTGTTGGCGATTATTACTTGGTTCTTGTTTGGTATGGGTGGTATCACGGTCGGTTATCACCGACTATTTTCTCATAAAACGTTTAAAGCCATTGCGCCTGTTCGCTTTATATTATTGCTGTTCGGTGCAGGAGCTTTTGAGGGGAGTGCTTTAGAGTGGTGTACTGATCACCGTAATCACCATCGCCATGTGGACACTGAAAAAGACCCTTATAACATCAACGGCGGGTTTTGGTATGCACACATTGGTTGGATTTTTGCTTTAGATAGCAGTAAGCGTAATTATGACAATGTTAAAGATATGACTGATGATTGGATGTGCCGTTTTCAGCATCGTTATTTCGTGCCATTAGCGATTTTGATGGCTTACCTGATTCCGATCGCTATTACCTGTGTGTGGGGAAGTTTTTGGGAAGGGTTATTGATTGCAGGCCTGCGTATTACAGCTCTTCAGCAATTCACGTTTTGCATTAACTCTGTCTGCCATATGTTTGGCAAAAAGACGTATTCTTCCACGCAAACTGCTCGAGACAACTGGTTTTCGGCCTTACTTACATTTGGTGAAGGGTACCATAATTTTCATCATCAATTCCCGCTGGACTACCGTAATGGGTTGCGTTTTTACCAATATGACCCTTCTAAGTGGACTATCTATGGATTGAAATGCCTGGGTTTAGCTTCTGACTTAAGGCGAGTCAGCACCGCTAAACGCCTGCGTTATAAAATGCGATTTGATTTCAATAAAATCCAAGCGATGAAGTCTAATATTGGTGAATTAGTGCAACCTTTATATGATAAGGTGAGCTCTCAATTACTGCACATTGAATCCCTGGAAACTGCGATTAAACATCTTAAAAAACAGGATTGCTTATCGCTGGGCAAGAAGCTAGCACAATGCCAAGATAGTTTGCGTGTCAAAAATAAGCAGCTCAAAGCTGCACATTATGAGTTAAAGTATTTTATTAAGTCATGGAATCAAGTTTTATCGAATGCGTTACGATTGAATCGCAAGTCTTTGATTGTTGATAGCGTATCCTAAGCCATGACGCACATGCGGTTTAGTGTTTCAGCCACTGACGGCTCGGCTCGTCGTGGCTGCATAGAGTTTCCTCGTGGTGATATACAAACACCGGCTTTTATGCCAGTGGGAACTTATGGCACTGTCAAGGCGATGACGGTTCATGAAGTTCGTGAGACAGGTGCGGATATTCTTTTAGGTAATACCTTTCACTTAATGCTTCGCCCTGGCACAGAAGTTGTAAAGGCGCATGGGACTTTGCATGATTTTATGCAATGGCCTCGACCTATATTAACAGACTCGGGTGGCTTTCAAGTTTTTAGCTTAACGAAGTTGCGGAAGCTCACCGAGCGTGGCGTTACATTTCGCTCGCCTGTGGATGGCGCTTTAGTTGAGCTAACCCCAGAGCGTTCCATCGAAGTTCAACGTGACTTAGGGTCTGACATTGTTATGTGTTTTGATGAATGCACGCCTTACCCTGCGACTGCAAAAGAAGCAGAGCAATCTATGGCGTTGAGTTTGCGCTGGGCTAAGCGCAGTCACGATGCACACGGTAATTCCTTATCGGCCCTGTTTGGTATTATTCAAGGTGGAATGTACGCTGATTTGCGATTGCAGTCCTTAGCTGGCTTGACGGATGTTGGTTTTGATGGTTATGCCATTGGCGGCCTCTCTGTCGGTGAGCCTAAACACCTTATGACGCAAGTCCTAGATGATTTAACCGTCCATATGCCCGCGGATAAGCCGCGTTACTTGATGGGCGTGGGTAAACCAGAGGACTTGGTGGAAGGTGTGTTGCGTGGTGTGGATATGTTCGACTGCGTGATGCCAACGCGTAATGCTAGAAATGGGCATTTATTTACAAGTGAAGGTGTGGTTAAAATTCGCAATAGTCAGTACCGTCATGACACTGCTCCTTTGGACCCCGTATGTGAGTGTTATACGTGTCAAAACTACTCGCGCGCATACTTGCATCACCTGTATCGCTCTCGTGAAATTTTATCCGCACGCTTGAATAGTTGGCATAATTTGCACTACTACCAAAACCTTATGCGGGGTTTGCGAAATGCTATTGAACAGGGTACATTACACGCCTTTGTGAAACAATTTTATCAAGGGCTACAAATAAGGGTTTAATTATGTTGAATAAATTATTAGTCGTTTTTACTGGATTATTAATAAGCGCGACTGCTGTGGCGGCAGACGCTGCACCATCTTCTAAGCAAGGCATGGGTTCCATGGTGGTGATGTTTGGTTTGTTTATTGTGATCTTTTACTTTTTATTAGTGCGTCCACAGCAAAAACGCGCCAAAGAACAAAGAAACTTAATGGAGAGCATTGCCATTGGCGATGAAGTGGTCACTGCGGGTGGTGTAGTAGGCCGTATTGCCAAGCTCAGAGAAGGGTTTGTAATATTAGCTATTGCTGAGGGTGTTGAACTGACTTTACAAAAAAGTTCTATCAGCGCAGTTTTGCCAAAAGGAACACTGCAGTCATCAAGCTAAGACATTGAGTGCCAACTTGATGAAGGACTAAGGAAGCAAGGACCTATGAATTACTATTCACCATGGAAATATCTGTTACTAGTTATTATGATCGTGTTGGGGGTGTTATACGCATTGCCCAACCTCTATGGTGAAAATTATGCGGTTCAAGTATCGAGTCAGGGTGGGCAATCTTTACCAGAAGGCACATTAACTCGTGTGGAATCAACACTCCAGTCAGGGCATGTGCGTTACCTATCGGCAACTCCTTCATCTAGTACTGTCCTAGTGCGATTTGATGATATGGATAATCAAGTGGCAGCTCAAGGTGCATTAGAAACGGCGTTAGGGAATACCTATTCCGTCGCATTAAACTTAGCCCCAAAAACACCTCGTTGGCTATCCCTGTTTAATGCAGTGCCAATGAAGCTGGGGTTAGATTTACGCGGAGGCATTCACTTTTTGATGCAAGTGAACCTAAATCAAATGATAAAGGAAGTGGAGAAAACGGATTTAAGCTCGATGAGTGATCAATTGCGAGAAGCTAGCATTCGTTATTCTGACCTGCGAGTTAATAGTGAGCATGTGGTTCAGCTCTCCTTTCGTTCAGACGCCGCCATGCAATCTGCGAAGACATTACTCACCAAACAGTTTCCTAGTTACACGATGACAACATCAAATGAGGCTCAACGCTATTTATTGAGTGCTGTGATGGGTCAAGATGCGCTCACCAAGCTACGGCAAGACGCGATGGGTCAAACGATCAGTATTCTACAATCGCGTGTCAATCAATTAGGTGTGAGCGAGCCTGTGATTACGCAGCAAGGTTTGAATCAAATTAGTGTAGATCTGCCTGGTATTCAAGATTCTGCTCGCGCAAAAGCCTTAATTGGCACCATGGCAACCATTAACTTGCAGCTGCAAGACGTCGATAATGACGCTTACCAGGCCCAGCAATCTGGTATTATTCCTTTTGGCTCTTCACTATATGCGTTTGAAGATCATCCAGTGCTTTTAAAAAATAGTATTGTGCTTCATGGTAATGCTATTTTAAGTGCTTCAACCACCACTGGTCAAAATGGTCGTCCCGCGGTTTCCGTAAGGGTTGGATCTGGGGCGGCAACATTGTTTAATAAAATTACGGCTGCGAATGTGGGCAAGCCATTAGCGACCGTTTATATTGAAAGAAAGCCTCAAACCACTATTGTCGATGGTCATTCAGTCACGAAAAATGTAACGACAACCAAGGTGATCAATATCGCTACCATCCAAACCGCACTGGGGACCAACTTTGAAATCACAGGGCTAGACTCAACGGCTGAAGCGAATAATCTTTCATTGTTATTGCGCTCAGGGGCCTACCGAGCGCCATTGGATATTGTTCAAGAACGTATTATCGGCCCCAGTTTAGGGA
>JABABC010000023.1 GCA_014238445.1 Coxiellaceae bacterium | reverse complement strand
GTGAATATCATAGGCTGTGAAAATCAGAGGTTTGAACAGGAAGAAAGCCATCAAAACGATGATCAGCCAGGCAAACCCAATGCCAATTTGGAAGTTGATGAGTGATTGTAACGATTTCAGTCTACTGGCATCTTTCAATCCAGAAAAAAATGGGATCATTAAGAAGCTCGTGGCGCCCATAATAATAGTTGAAATGGAAGAAATTTTAGAAACAACGACGTAATGACCTAGTGTAGCTTCGTTGGGCGATAGCCACTCAATCATTAACATGCTAATGAGTCCTAGTGCGACATAAGTAATGGAGTTGGTCATTAACCCTAAACCGCTTCTGATGTAATAACGTCTAGTTTCTTGTGGTACGGTCTGCTTCTTGATCGCAGTCAGCGATAGTTCACCTGGTTTTATAATGAAATGATAAATGGCTACATATTGACAAAGGCACAGGATGAGTAAGCTGATAAAAATGGCCATCAATATTTCGTAATGACCTAGGTGTGTCAGAAACAGCTCGGCTATAAAGATAATAAAAGCACAGACAAAAGAGAGTCTGGCTGGGCCGAGGATATTCGCAGTGACTGAATGTTTGGTGGCATTGAGTAGTGCGCCATTCCATAAGAGCAGTAAAGCGATGGGTACAAGAAAGTGTAAATCACCGATAAAATGTCTGTACTGTTCGCAGTGTTGGAAGACACAGGGGATATCATTGAGCTCTGTCACCCTAAGCAATAAGATGATTAACAAGATGATAGTGATAATGACTAAGGATTTCTTCAGTGTTTTTGTGTTCCACCTCATAAAGATATTTTTCTTAGCATCTGAAGGCTCAATGATTAGTAGGGGTAAATGTTTGGTGAGTAAAGTGGTTGTTCCTACGGCAAAAAATGGCGTGAGTGAAAAGATGAGTGACAGGGTAAGGGCGTAGTCACCATACGCTACTGGTCCTAATACATGAACTAGGTAGGCATTGGCAGTGTTCATCATAAAGTAAGACAGCAGCCCTACTATGAAAAGACCAATGAATTGTTTGAGTGACTGACGACCGATGTGCATGCATTCTGATCCATGAATTTTAGTATGTAAGAATTGTATGCCATCAGTGAAAAAAGAGCCAGCCGCATTAAGGTAATAGAAAACTATATATGTCTAAGTGGTTGGTAGAGAGTCTACTTTTTCTGTGGAAGGGTGTTTTATGCTTCGTAGGCGAGGTTTAGGGAGTCGAATGGTGACGCATAACCCATGAGGTGCTTTATTGGTGAGTGTCATTGAGCCATGATGTGCTTTGATAATATCGTGAGTCACTGTTAATCCAAGGCCCGTACCCCCGGTTTCGCGGTTACGGGAGTGTTCCGCTCGATAGAAGGGTGTGAGCACCTGTTTGAGTTCATCTTCTGGAATGCCAGGGCCATCATCAGTCATTGTGATAAAAATCGACCGGTGCTTAACGTGTGTCTCTATCGTGACATGTTGAGCATAGCGTATGGCATTGTTAATGACATTGCTGAGAGCGCGCTTGATGGATAAGGGGTGGCCTAGCATGGGAATGCGTTGATCATTGGATGTGAGTGTTATTGGATGGCCTAGGTCTTCTGCATCATCACACAGTGTGGTGAGCAGTGATATCAGATCCATGTGTTGCAGTCGTTGCTCGGTGGCGTCGTGTTTGGCAAAAGCGAGTGTTTCATTGATCATTTGTTCCATTTCACTTAAGTCATGCATCAGTGCATCGGTGATGTTGGGGTCATTGATGAGTTGTGCGCGCAGTTTCAGTCGAGTAATGGGTGTGCGTAGATCATGAGAAATGGCCGCTAACATTTGGGTGCGATCACGAATTAAATCTTGAATGCGTTGTTGCATTTGATTAAGCGCTGCAGCGGTTTCTTGGATGACTTTAGGTCCATAAATGTCGAGAGGCGGTGTGTCTAAGTCAATGCCTAATCTTTCAGCGGCATTTTTAAACTTGGAGAGAGGTTTGGTGAATCGGTAAATCGACCAAGCGGAAATAAAGATAGAGCCAAAGATAATGATTTCGATGGCTAGGAGGAACATTTGTTTGAGAAAGACTCGGCTGTAGACGGTTGCCTGAATATTGAGCCATTGGTGGGGTGCTAAAAGGATGGAAATGGAAAAGTTACCGAGCTTTTGATCGTGTAAGGCATGATTAATGGTCCAATAAGACACGTGCTTAAATGTGGAGTCAGCGCTGGGTTTGGAATCAAGTGTTGTATTAATATAGGGATCAGCTAATGCGGCAACGGCTTTTTGTCGTTGAGGGTCGGGTGTGGTTTCAATGGAATTGACAATGTTAAGGATTTTTTGAATCACAACTTGCCGTTCTTTGTACTGTTTATTTTCACTACTTTGCTGGAAGTAAAACGTTAGCATGACAAAGTGAACGATTAAGATCATTGTGAGTGCTGATAGGATGAGGCGACCGCTCATTCCTTTGGCGATACGCTCGACGGCTTTCATGATCGAAGTACTGTGCTTGCAAGCACATAGCCACCACCGCGCACCGTTTTAATCAGTTGTGGATTTTTAGGGTCGGTTTCTATTTTTTGTCGCAGTCGAGAGATTTGAATATCAATGCTACGATCATAGGGGGAAGCTGCACGATGTTTGGTGGTATCGAGTAAAAAATCACGACTTAACACATGCTCAGGGTGATCGACAAAGATCTGCAAGAGGGCATATTCACCACTACTGAGGCTGATTTCCAGTTCGTCAGGAGAGGTGAGGCGTCGGGTTGTGGTGTCGAGCAGCCAACCGGAAAAGCGGTAGTGACGACCTTTTGTTTCTTCTTCCTCGGTGCTAACGTCCTGTTCGCCTTGAGCACGTCTTAAAACCGCCTTAATGCGCGCTAGTAAGGTGCGTGGGTTGAAGGGTTTGGTGATAAAATCATCAGCGCCAATTTCTAATGCAAGGATATGTTCAATGTCTTCGGTAACAGCGGTGAGCATGATGATAGGTATTTGTGAGGTCTGGCGTACTGCTTTACATAAGGTCATGCCATCAT
>JABABC010000219.1 GCA_014238445.1 Coxiellaceae bacterium | reverse complement strand
TGGTGTTTTGTTATTGTGCACAGTGATTGTTTGGTTGGTTTTATCTCGCATTAAGCGTCACTTGCTCCCGCGTTTAGAAAAGACACCACATTAATGCGTCGATGCGTCATGCGCGAGGGGTTTTCTAGTAGAATCGTTGAAAATAATGAATTCGGCACATAAAGCGGACGACGATCAAAGGTCATGATCCGTGTTAAACGCCAACCAATATGATCCACCGTACCTTCAATATCACGGTCTGTTGATCGCACCCAATCACCTACCGAAAAAGGCTTATCCCAAAAGATCATCATGCCACCAAAAAAATTAGCCAGTGTGTCTTTCGCCGCGAAACTCAAGGCCAACGCACCAAAACCACCAAAGGCCAGCAACGAAGTAATCGGCAATCCAAAGATTTGCATGATAATCAGAAAAATGATCACGACTAAAATCACTCGCAACAACTGCGATACCGCACGAACGCTCGTTCGATCACGTTTGCGAGCAACATCAATCTTGACCGTTAACATATAGGTTTCAACCCGAGCGATATAACGCACCAAAAACCAAAACAACGCCAAAATCACGCCCAGCTTCTTAAACAGAATCAAGCCAGTGGAGAATACCTGCCAATCTTCAAATCGGCCAATCGTGACTTGACACGCGATGACAATAAATAAGAAGAACAATAAGTTTTGTGCCGGAAGATAAAACGCATCGAGCAAGGTAGCATCCCATGAACGTGGTGTCTTTTCTAAACGCGGGAGCAAGTGACGCTTAATGCGAGATAAAACCAACCAAACAATCACTGTGCACAATAACAAAACACCAATGCTCAGTAACCACTGGCGGTTCAATAAATAATCTGGAATTGTTATCATCACTCTCCTCCTGTTTGATGATTCTCAGACACCTCATCCTGTGGTGTCGCTGACAAGTAACTCACGTTAGGTTTATCAACGGCTAACGTTAACCCTTGACGCTGGCATTGCTGACGATCCATTTCATCGATTCGTAGGATCGTATGCAGTGGTAAGTATGTTCGCTTCACGCCTTTAAAAGTTTGCTGCAGTCGCTCTTCTTGTGTATCCACGACTACGCCAGAGGCAGGCGCTGCAAACAAGAGCTCTTCTACCTCAACAAAGCCCATCAAGGACTCTTCACAAATATACTTGGCAAACAATTCCCGTGTTTCCCCTTCATAGGAAAAAATAACGCGGTAACACACTTCAGACTGATTCATAATGACAGATCTCTAACGTTCAAAAGATTCTAAAAAAGCTAATTCCTCAGCAGTGGATGGACGACCCAAAATAGGATTTCTCTGAGGAAAACGACCATAACGTGCAATTAAACCATGGTGGTGATGGGCAAATTTTAAAAAACTCCCAAAAATAACGTGTGTTTCATCAAACGCTAATGAATCCACTAATGCATAAGCTCGCATTGACTGCTCTTGGTGGCATAGCTCTTCGGAGTGCAATAATGGGAAGTAATAAAATACTCGCTCGATTAAACTCAGTTCATGATCAGAATCGTTCTCCAACCCCTCTAAAACAATCCCTAAAGCTTGCGTGTCATATTCAAACGCTTGCGATGTACCACGGAACATATGACGTGAAAATTGATCAAACAATAACACCAAGGCTAACTGACCTCGTGGGTGGAGTCGCCACTCATCATATTCACCCGAGCGGGCCTTGTGCATATCGTCCATAAACTCAGCACGCATTAGATCATCGACACCAGGGTCATCACTGAACCAAATACGCGACCGATGCTCACTGGGCGCAATGGTCTGTTCTACGCGACCAAACCAAAACGTTAAAATATCCTCATAACGCTGCATCTATTATCTCACTGCTGTACCGTGTGATGGCATATTACCATAGCGCGGCGCCCAACTATAGCGATAAAAGACCACCGCCAGGGCGATTGCGGCGACTGTAACAAGATCATCTTAAAAGCGCCAGTCATCTCACCGCACCATCACGTCGAAGTGTTAAAAAAATGAACAAAACAAGCATCATCCCAGCGCGGCCGCACCTGATCACCGACTGACAAATACTGAGCATCGGACCACGATCTCAGCCAGGTCAATTGCCGCTTTGCCAATTGCCGTGTGGCGATAACCCCTCTTTCACGCAGTATTGCAAGATCTATATGACCCGCCATGTAATCCCACGCCTGGCGATACCCCACACTGCGCATAGAAGGCAAGTCCGCATGCATACCCGGGCGGCGATAGAGCGCCTCCACTTCCTCTATCAATCCTTGAGTCAGCATGGCATCAAAACGTTGCGCAATACGTTGATGCAACCAGGCACGCTCTTCAGGCCACAAGATCGCATTCACACATTGAATAGAGGCTGCTTGACCCTTATTGTCTGCTAACCAATCCGTTAAACAACGGCCCGACACATACCACACTTCCAAAGCACGTTGAATCCGCTGACTATCGTGTGGGTGGATACGATTCGCTGCAGCCGGATCACAGACTGACAGTTCTTGGTGCAAGGCAGGCAGTCCTTCATTATGAATACGCTGCTCCAGCTGTTGTCGAATGGTTTTATCAGCTTCAGGCAACTCAGCCAACCCTTGTTGCAACCGATGAAAATACTGCATGGTGCCACCCACCAACACAGGCACATCACCTGCCGCCGCCACCTCACGAATAGCCGCCATAGCATCGGTATAAAAACGTCCGACTGAATAGGACTCGGTAGGTTCACAAAGATCAATCAATCGATGAGGAGCTTGTCGCAACTCTGCTGGAGTTGGCTTTGCACTGCCGATGTCCATGCCTCGATACACCATGGCCGAGTCGACACTGATAATTTGACAGGGATAGTGCGCCACCAACTCTAAAGCCAACTGTGTCTTACCAGAAGCTGTTGGACCCATCAGACATAACACACGAGGTAGAAAGCTCATAAATCAACCGAAAT
>JABABC010000259.1 GCA_014238445.1 Coxiellaceae bacterium | reverse complement strand
ATATGGAGTGCAGATAATATCCCTTGATAAACAAAAAAATCTGCCAAAAGCTGCATCTCTACCGCTATCATTGCTGCTTCCTGTATTTGATCTGGGTTTTATGAGTCGAAGAGATATTGATGGACTGCCTTCTATAGACTCTAAGGAAGGTGTGAAGAAAGCCCTTGAGGCTATTGTAATCATGCATCATCTTAGACAATTGACTGCTGCATATGCTGACCCTAATCAGGTTCAGGGTATAAGTGATGCTTTAAATCAGAAGTTGCCGATATCACAGCGTGTTACGGCTGTGAACAAAGCTTTAACGGATTATGAAACCAATGTTGTGTTACCAGCATGGCGCACCAGCGCGAATGAGCATTTATCTTCAATTAAATATGATGGATCTGAATACTGTATTGTGGGTGAGGGTAACAAAAAATCGTTTATTTCCACAGCTTCTTATGCCGCCATAAGTACAGCACTAAATCCAGATAACAACAATACTAAAGCCTTTGGGCTTTGTGCTCAGGCTATTCAAGACGTGAAGGATCGGTCATCTTTTGGCAATAAGTTTGGACTGGCCATTTGTTGTCTCTTGTTTCCGGTTATTTCATGGATTTATTGCTATTATCTCTCCATAAAGGAAGATGATAAGAGAAATGAAGAAGCGCAGGCTTTAAACCCTTTGGTCGATACTGTGAGTTGTCAGTCTCAGACTCAGACAGCATTCCTTCGTAAGGCCTGTTGCATACTTAAACCTTTAGTTCCCGAGAAAAAAGTAGTTCAGGAAAAAACCCCACCAGCTGCCTCAAAACGCGTTTATGCTCAACATTTTTACTCCAAATTCTAAGTGCGACTGTTCTGGCGACAATAAATCGTAACCCTTAACCTATTTTTGTTCTAATAGGATGAGATGCCTGGGGCTTATTCCTTTGATTGTTAATCTTTAGTGGCTAGAGGATAGCCAGTTGATAAACTACTGAGTGCCTAGTGAGAGCTTGAGGCTGCATGTAATAACAGTGGTCTGGACTTTTACGGCGTGGCTTTATGTGCCACCACCAGATAACCTATAACCGGCTGTTTTTGTTGCGTGCGCAAGGTGGTTTCCTGGCAGGTGATAGGGGTGAATCCTGCATGATTGAGAGCTTCATAAAGATAGGTTTTGTGATGGGCGTAACGGATGGTGGTTTGTAATAGGTATCCTGGTTGCTCACTGCGTTCAACGGAGAAGGTGAGTAGTCCATTGGGTTTTAAAACGGTATAGCATTGGTGTAAGACGGTTGTCAGATTACCGATGTAGGTGAAGACATCCGATGCGATGATAAGATCCACATCACAAAAGGTTGTGCCTATGGTCAGCGCATCCATTACTGCCAGAGAATCGTAGAGCGATTTAGTGTTAGCAACGGCAATCATTTTTGGGGATAAGTCGATGCCATCCAGTTGTTTGGCGAGCGGTTTGAGATAAGGTGCAGCAAGTCCAGTTCCACAGCCAATATCAAGAATAGACCAAGGAGGAGGGGTGATAGTCAAGGGTGATTCTAACGCCTCATTGATAGCATCGACTAATTGTTGCGGCACGGAAAACTGCAATGCTTCGGTCAGGTGTTTGTCGTAGTAGGGTGCGTATTGATCGAATAAATGTTCAACGTAGGCGGCAGGCGCATGGTCCGGTGTTTCGGTTTGGCTAATGGCAGCCACGATGTGTTTGAGTTCATCGTTATCCGGATCTTTTTCAATGGCGGCTTGATAGTATTCCGTGGCTTTCTCTAATTGCTGTAGTTTGAGATAGATGCCACCCAAATTAATGGCAATGGCTGTGTCGTCAGGTGCTAGGCTTTGTGCTTGTTCTAAGTATTGAATGGCTTCTTTGTTACGGTCTTGGTGCATTAAAATAACGCCAATGTTGTAATAGCTTTCCATGAGGGGGCTAATTTCCAGTTGGCGCATAAAGTAGCTGAGCGCTTTAGCGGGATCGCCTTCATGCAGATAGGCATTACCGAGAAGGTGTTGTACGTCATCTTGTTTGCATTCTAAAGCAATGGCTTGTTCGAAGGCAGCAACGGCCTCTTCAGGTTGTTGTTGTTTCAGGTAGGTAAGCCCTAGGTTGTAATAATTATCGGCATATTCTGGTTGACATTCAACACAGTGTAGGAAGGTGTCCTGTGCAGATTTAAAATCTTCTTGCTGCAGGAAGGCTTCGCCTAATTGACGATGTGCCTGAGTAAAGTCTGGGTTGAGTGCGAGTGTGTTTTGCAGTTGCTCAATAGCGTGTGGCCAGTTTTCTTGGTGTAAATACAATAAGGCTAAATTGTAATGTGCTTGTGGAAAGTGGTCGTCGTATCGAATGGCTTGCTGGTAGTTTTCTTCAGCGATATTCAGTTGACCCTGCAAGTAATAACAGCGCCCGAGGGTGTTGTAAGCTGTGGCATAGGTATGATCGATTGACAGTGCCTCAGTGAGCGTCTGAATAGCATCGGTGATGTGATGTTGGCGCAGTAAGACGTTGGCTAGGCTATTGTGTAAGCTGGGTTGGCCGGGGTTGTTCTCTATAGCAGTTCGCAAGCTCTTAATGGCCTGATCAAACTGTTCTTGTTGCGTTAAGGCCATGCCGAGTAAGTGGCATGCTTCTACATGCTGTGGATTGTGTTTGAGTAGTGCTTGATAGGCTTTGACTGCACCCGTGAGGTCATGATTTTGGTGCAGTGCTTTAGCGTCTTCTATTGTAGGCAATGACTTAGCCATGTTGATGATCTGCTTTGATGGCTTGGCTTAATTGGAATACTGCCATCGCATAATTAATGCGTGGATTGTAGCGCATGATGGCATTAAAGTTATTAAACACAAACCAGTAGTCGGGTGCCTTGGTTGTTCCTATATTGACTAATGCGGCTGGTGTTTTCGGGTTGAGTGTTTGACTGCATGGGGTAGTTACTTTTTGTTGTGAAAACCAGGCGAGTGTGTGCTTTGCTTTGGTTTTCTTGCTAATCAGTGCAGGGTTAATTTTTTTCTGTGATGTGATGCGACAAGCAATGGGTTGGTTGCGTTTCCAGCCAGCTTCTTTAAGAAAGTTGCCGATGCTCATGATGGCGTCGTCGTGATCCGTAAACAAATTCACGGGTGATTGTTGTGATTTTCCTGGTACTGCATAGTGGTTATAGCTGGAATGCATAAATTGAGGTATGCCTAATGCGCCGGCATAAGAGCCCTTGAGTGTGGTGATCGGTAGGTTATTTTTAAGGCTTAATACAATATATTGTTGCAGTTCTTTTTGGAAAAATGGTGCGCGAGGGGGGTAATAGAAGGCTAATGTGCCTAAGGAATCCAAGACGTTATAGTTACCGGTGTGTTTACCATAAAAACTTTCAACGCCAATAATAGCTGTGATGGTATTTTGGTCAACACCAAACTGTTGGTAGGCTTGTTTGAAGGTGGATGTGTGTTGCGTTTGGTAGTGGCTGCCACCATCAATGCGCGGTGTGGTGATGAAATGTGCGCGGTATTTTTTCCAACTTAATCCTTCATACGGTGTGGTCATTTTTTTAATGATATCGGGGTTGTAATGAATGTGTTCAACAATCTGTGTGACTTGAGACTGAGGGACTTTATATTGCTGTGAAAAGGATTGAATAAACGCTTTTTCATTCGCGGTGAGCGTGGTATTGGCTGTGCCTAGTGTAGGAAGGCATAGCGCTGCGATGAGTAGTAGGGTGCGACAGGTATGATGGCGAATGGTTAAGAAGCTATTCATGGTTGTTTCCTCACTGATTAACTGGACCACAGTTTTTTATGGGTTTGGATCGACATGATAATGCCAAAGGCCATCATAGTAGTGATCATTGAGCTACCCCCGTAACTGACCAGGGGTAATGGTACCCCGACCACCGGTAAGATGCCAATCACCATCCCAATGTTAATGCAAACACACGTCATGAACGTGAGGCTGAGGCTGCCTGTGAGTAATCGAGTGAATGTACTTTGGGCCTGTAGGCTGATACTGGCACAACGTAAAAAAATCAAGGTATAGGCGCCCAGTAATAGGCAGCTTCCCAATAACCCCCATTCTTCAGCGGCGACTGAAAAAATAAAATCTGTGGTATGTGCCGGCAAGAAAGATAAATGCGATTGTGTACCTTGAAGCCATCCTTTGCCGGCTAATCCACCTGAGCCCACGGCGATTTTTGATTGAATGATATTATACCCTGCACCCAGTGGGTCTTTTTCAGGGTGTATAAAAGTTTCAATGCGTTGTTTTTGGTAGTCATGCAGGGTGTGCCAAAGAATGG
This sequence comes from Coxiellaceae bacterium, assembly GCA_014238445.1. Taxonomy (GTDB): domain Bacteria; phylum Pseudomonadota; class Gammaproteobacteria; order Coxiellales; family Coxiellaceae; genus UBA9148. Next base: position 2,185 of record JABABC010000259.1, on the reverse strand, counting down.
GGGCAGCAATTAGCAGTGTGAGGGCGCTGGCTAGTATCACTTTGCGGTTAATGCCACCGAGTAAGATGACGTAAGTGCCCGCGCAGGCAATTAAGATGGCGGTGCCTAAATCGGGTTGTTTAGCGATGAGCGCTGTGGGTAGGAGTAGGATGCTTAAGGCTATTGTGATTTTTTTAGCCGGGGCGAGATGGTCAAATTCATGCCAAAACCAGGCGAGCATCATGGGCATGGCGATTTTCATGATCTCGGAAGGTTGAAGTTGAATCGCACCAACGCCTATCCATCGTGTAGCACCTTGACTGGTGTGACCCATGATAAGAACGAGCAGCAGAGTCAATAAGCCTAATCCATAGAGCCAGGGCGCAGCCAATCGGAAATAACGTGGTGAGATTTGGGCGCAGCTTAATAGGATAGTCAGTGCTAAGGCATAGTGTATGAGTTGGTGTTTAACCATGGCAATATGGGCATTACTGGCACTGTATAAGTTAAATAATCCCATTGCACATAGCAGGAGTAAGCCTCCCAGTAATAGGGGGTCAATGTGGCAGTGTGACCAGCGCCATTGACGAATTTTTCTCGACAAGCGTGCTTCATAAGAGTGGTCGAGATAGTGGGGGCTACGCATGAGGTGTCATCAACCTGACATTAAACAGCGCACAGTGTAGCACTGTTTAGGTGCTGATGGGGAGGCTGGGGGTTAAGACTCTTCCAGTAAGCTGCGTAACATCCAAGCATTTTTCTCATGCACCATCATGCGATCTGTCAGAAGTGATTCGGTGGGTGCATCATGAACGCTGGATACCAATGGCATTAAATGTCGGGCAGTTCTAACAATCTCTTCTTGCCCCAATACGAGTTGCTCGACCATGGCTTCTGCATCGACGAGGTGTGTTTCTTCTTCGATACTTGTGATCTTGGCAAATTGACTAAAACTTGCGGGAACATAGATACCTAAAGCGCGAACACGTTCAGCGATTTCATCGATGGCTAAAGCGAGTTCAAGGTATTGTTTTTCAAACACATGGTGCAGTTCTGAAAATAAAGGGCCTTCGACATTCCAGTGAAAATTGTGTGTTTTAATGTACAGTGCATAGCTATTCGCCAGTAGGATAATGAGTCCTTCTGCAATGTCTTCGCGTTGTTCGTCTGATAGGCCGATATTGATATCCATCACACTTCCTCCTGTTGGGGTGATAATTTCTCCGTTATACTCTTATTATAGTTGAATATAGCGGTGCTAGCTGGGTGACATCGGGTGGCGAATTTTTTCTTTACTTATTATGAAGTTAAGCTGTTTTATTTGAAATGACTTTGATTTTCTTGGAGCTGGTGTGTGGCTGCTATAGGAGTGATCAGACTGCATTTTATATCACAGCGATTCATTAAAATAATTATCCATTCAGTGCTGGTCAGATAGAATAGTCGACTTTGAGAGTGAGTTCATCATGGTGCTGTTTTGTATTACCTCTGCAGTCTGCTGCAACATCACATCCGATAGGCAGTACGGAGGACCTCCTGTTGGATCTGCAACTTTTGTACCATTAGGAAGTGTTACCACCACTCCTTTACTTGATTGTTGTACTGTCCAAGATGCTTTTTGCTCTTTGCAGGAAAATAATTCGTGAGGGGAACTGAGACTTAAGGCTAACGATCCACTGCTGGCACTTCAGATAGAGTTAAGTGACTAATAAATTGTTCATTATTGATTATTTACAACACAAGCGATACTATCTCAATCAGTCACTAAAAAATGCTTTCAATCCGCCAAGGACCGCAACATCATGAAGCACCGCTACTATAATGTCACTCTCATGTATTCTTTTATCGCGATTAGCGGCTTTTTCTTGAGGTATTTTTTTAACACCTTGCTTTCGAATCATTTGACACCAGCTTTCTATGGCGACATCTCTTTTTCCTTGAAGATATTCAATTTACTGTGCGTTGCACTTCAAATGGGAAAGCCTAATTTAGTGTTAAAACTGCTGCCGATTTTCCGCATCAACAAATCTGATGAGGAGCTCAGCTTTTTACAGTGGTGCGGCTTTTCTTTGTGTATCAACATTGTCATCTATCTTGTATTGACGATCATTATATTTTTGTTCACCTACTTATTTCACTCTAATAATCTCCGCTTTTCAGAAGAAGTTCATATCATCATTTGGTTTCTTCCCATTGCCAGCGTATT
>JABABC010000156.1 GCA_014238445.1 Coxiellaceae bacterium | reverse complement strand
TGTTTGGGTGGCTTTTGGATACCTGTTTAAGGCACTCAAAGCCATCCATGATCGGCATGTGAAGGTCTAACAATATGATGTCAACACAGTCCTGCAATAACTCGAGAACTTCTGTGCCATTAGATGCAGTTATTGGGTGAAAGCCGTAATAACTGGCTTTGAGGCTTAGTAGATCTCTTATTGTGCTGTCGTCATCAGCAATGATCAAATTGTAAGGAGTATCAGGCATGCAATGGGTTGATTGTGATATGATAGCGATGGGTTACGCATGAAACTCGCGCTCCAAAAAGATTTTTACACTACAATCCTTACAGTACTTTATAGGTATTGGCTGTAAAAAAGTCAGTCTTTTTTGTTAGGCGCATGCAGTAACTGTTACCTGCTTAGCATGATTTTTTTTCGAATGGGTTTGAAAATTTTCAGAAGAAAATTATTTCAATGTCGACGTCTAACACAATGTGAGTTTTATAATAGATATGCCACTTAAGGTGAGTGCTTTATGGATGATTATTCGATAATATTACAAGTCAGTATTTATCGAGATCCATATAGATGCACTCGAAACAATTAAATAGTTGTTAGGTAAATACAGCATCGTGGTACATTTATTTGATTCATGAAAGTTCACCGAGGCTTAGAATACAGAATATATGATAGATTAGTCTTTTCATGCGGTCGCGTGCTATCTACAGTTATCGATAGATGCAATTTTTGCTTGATCATTGGCGTGACGCGGTAGAAGTGTTGATTTTATGGATCGGCATATACCAGATTTACCGTGCATTCCGCGCGACACGAGGTGCTAGGATTTTGGTTGGCATCGTTATGATACTGGCGATACTGACATCTGTAGCCTTTATTTTCCAACTCAAAGTAATCGCTTGGATACTGGTTCGTTCCGCATTGTGGGGTGCCTTTGCTGTGGTGATTATTTTTCAACCTGAATTGCGATCAGCCCTTGCAAAGTTAGGAAGTAGCAGTCTGTTTTCTTTTTCAAAGCATCAACGACTTGAGTTTACCTCAGTTCTAGCAGATACGGTGATTATGCTGTCTAAGGCTCGCATTGGTGCCTTGTTTGCAATTGAAAAAGAAATTGAGTTGCGTGAGATCTCAGAAACTGGAGTCCGGCTCGATGCAGAATTTTCTTCAGAATTAGCGCAGAGTATTTTTTATCCCAAAGCTGCATTGCATGATGGTGGGATGATTCTGTCACAAGGTCGCGTGGCATCTGCTGGCTGTGTTTTTCCAGTCAGCCAGAAAGAAATGTCTGATAGAACACTAGGCTTGCGTCATAGAGCTGCCGTAGGCTTGAGTGAGGAAACTGATGCAGTCGCTGTGGTTGTGAGTGAGGAAACTGGTGCGATATCAATTGCTATCAATGGTGAGTTAAGACACAATTTAAGTGACACGGATTTCCGCGAAATTTTGGAAGAAATCTTTTTATCAGAGAAAAAGAGTGATGATGATGCTAAAGAATTATTGGATAGCGAAACTGACAGCGCTGGTGCTAGCGATCGTGGTATGGTTTCTGATTAGTGGTGAGATTGAAAGTATTAGTTTTCCCTCTGACACTCAGATAGAAAACTAGCAATAGCTTTTAATGCTAAACACTACTTAAAGTAACATATGGTCATGGAAAAATTTTCCGGGTCGGGCTTGCATGTGTGAAGCACATGGGTCATTACCGTTTTACAATTATAGCTTATATGAGTAAGGGAATTTTTATCACTGGGACAGATACTGACTGCGGAAAAACTTATGTGAGTTCGCTCATCATACGTGCGTTAAGAGCACAACGTGTGGATACTGTTGGATACAAGCCAATTTGTTGTGGTGACCGAAACGATGCGCTTGAATTAGTAGATGCTAGTGGTGACGTAGTGGGTGTTGATGCGGTTAATCCAATTTGGTTGAAGACACCTGCGGCGCCTCATGTAGCTGCAATGTTTGAGAACTCACCTATAGATCGTGGGCTACTTTTGAGCAAGCACGCGGAGCTTCAAGC
>JABABC010000007.1 GCA_014238445.1 Coxiellaceae bacterium | reverse complement strand
TCACCTGAAATGGCCATTAAGCATTTTCGTGGTGTGATGTGTGGTTATGAAGGTTCATCCGAGGCACTGTCAGTGTTATTGCCATTATTTAAAGCGATTGGTGCCAGCCTCTTTGAGGTTCGTTCAGCCAAAAAAGCGACTTATCATGCGGGTTTAGTGATAGCGTCGAACTATGTGGTGGGTTTGTTAGAGGCGAGTCAATCCTGTTTGCGACGCGCTGGGCTCTCCGATGAGCAGGCATCATCTTTAGCGCAACAGCTCATGCGTCAATCATTCGCTAATATTGAAGCAGAAGAATCACTGTCTTCGGCTCTTACGGGCCCGATACAACGAGGTGATAGTGCAACGATACAACGACACCGTGATGCATTAGACGCTGATCTTGATGGGCTTTACCAAGTATTGGGGTTGCAGACTTTGTTGTTGACTCAACATTCTGAAAAGGTTTTATCGCAGTTGAGGTCTGCGTTGTTAGTTCAAGACAATGAGTCAGTCGACTAGCGTAATCAGTTTATTCTTCTAGGAGCTTTAATTTATCAGGTGTTTCTTTCCAATCATCGGCATCTTCAGGAGGTGCATGACTGGCAGTAATCATTGGCCATTGTAGCGAGAGTTTTGCATTGAGATCAATGAAGTGCATTTGATCTTCTGTGAGATCATCTTCCGGTAAAATGGCGTCGATGGGACACTCGGGCACGCATAAATTACAATCAATGCATTCGTCGGGATCAATGACTAACATGTTCGGACCTTCTCGAAAACAATCGACGGGGCAGACATCGACACAATCTGTGTATTTGCAGCGAATGCATTTGTCAATGACGACGAAGGTCATGGTGCTCTCCTTACAACCAACCATTATAATGATGGGGCATTATAGGGAGTCCATGCTTATCTGGCAATGGCTCTATGCTTCAATCTTGGGCCAAAATACGGTATGCTCTCAACCTTTCTTAAGTAGAGGTGTGTCATGGTAACTCCCGAACAAATTAAAGGATGGATCGAGCAAGGCATATCCTGTGAGTTCGTTGCTGTGGAAGGCGATGGTCATCACTTTGATGCCGTGGTGGTCTCAAAAGCTTTTGTAGGCAAACGTATGCTGGAATGTCATCGCATGGTGTATGATGCGCTAGGCGATCGTATGCATTCAGAGATTCATGCGTTATCCATGAAAACCCACACCCCTGAAAACTATCCATCAGCCTAAGGAGGCACGATATGACAGCACAAACAACGATTCAACAACAGATCAGCGAGCACCTCATTGTGCTTTATATGAAGGGTACGCCTGACTTCCCGCAGTGTGGGTTTTCAGCCACCGTGGTGCACCTATTAGAGCAATATGACGTTCCCTTCTTTAGCGTGAATGTGCTAGAAGAGCCAGAGATCCGAGAAGGCGTCAAGGTGTTTTCAAACTGGCCCACTATTCCTCAGCTTTACGTGAAAGGTGAGTTCATTGGTGGGTGTGATATTGTCAAAGATTTATATGAGCAAGGTGAACTAGAAGCGCTATTAAAAACAGCCACCAGCGCCTAATCCCATAAGTCGTCCTCAGCGGGTGCTTCGCTGGCATGGGGGTTGTCGCGTTTGTCGTGGATCACTTGGTATTTTTTGATCTCATCGAGCTGGGCAGGTGAGGGTTTATGTTCTGCATCAAAATGGGCAAAGTGTTCGTCAAGCTTGCTGACATAGTGTTTATTGATATCTTTCATGAGATTACGGTATCCTTGCGATCATTGAATGGAATGGGGCCATTATGCCACAGTCAAAATCGAATTTAAAAGCACTATCCTTGGAATCGTTACACACCGTTGCGGGTGTGACTGCCCTTGATGCACAGTTTTTAACCCATTTGGCGCGGATGCACCCCACACTCCATG
>JABABC010000008.1 GCA_014238445.1 Coxiellaceae bacterium | reverse complement strand
AGCAAGGCGCATTGGAGTGGCAGTAAGTGTAGTTAACTAGGTTTTTTAATGATGGAATTACAAAAAGAAAATCATCAAGGTTTTATTCTTGCCTCCTCAGAGGCTTTGATTAATTGGGCGCGTGCAGGCTCTTTATGGCCCATGACCTTTGGCTTGGCTTGCTGTGCTGTCGAAATGATGCATGCGTGGATGTCACGTTATGATATGGATCGTTTTGGTGTGATTCCTCGCCCTAGCCCGCGTCAATCTGATGTGATGATTGTTTCTGGCACGTTAGTGAACAAAATGGCTCCGGCATTACGCCGTGTCTATGATCAAATGGCAGAGCCACGTTGGGTAATTTCTATGGGTTCTTGTGCGAATGGTGGGGGGTATTATCATTATTCTTACTCAGTGACTCGGGGTTGTGATCGCATTGTTCCCGTAGATATTTATGTACCAGGTTGTCCTCCAACTGCAGAAGCCTTGGTGTATGGTGTGATTCAGTTGCAAAATAAAATCACTCGCAAAAAACAGTTTGATAGAGATTAGCTGAATAAGGTTTGACAAGGGTTATGGGTAATTTTCAACAATTAGCAGATGCAATAGAGCAGTTTTGTGGTGAGCAGATCGATCAGATTGAGCAGCTGGACTGTGTGACGATTGAGTTGCAGCCTAAAGCACTGTTATCGGTGTGTGAACAGTTACGCGATGAGCCGCGGTTTCAATTTAAAACATTACTCGATGTGTGTGGTGTGGATTATTTGCACTATGGGTGTTGTGATTGGCGAACACACGAAGCCACAGCGTCTGGATTTTCAAGAGGCGTGACAGAAGGCGATATGCACCGGGTCATTCCGTGGGATAAGCCACGCTATGGTGTGGTGTATCATTTATTATCGATAGCGCACAATCAGCGGCTACGGTTGAAAGTGTATTTAGAGCCTGATCCGATCATCCCTTCTGTTAACGGTATTTGGCCTTCTGCGAATTGGTATGAGCGAGAGGCTTTTGATCTATTCGGTATTGTGTTTGATGGTCATCCCGACCTTCGTCGTCTTCTTACTGACTATGGTTTTTCAGGTCACCCTTTTCGTAAGGATTTCCCGTTAATAGGTGAAGTTGAAATGCGTTATGACGCTGAAACAGAGCAATGTATTTATGAGCCTGTGAGTATTCAAGAGCGAGTGTTGGTGCCTAAGGTGATACGTCAAGATCATCGTTATGCTTCCACAGGATCTGATGAAGGAGAAGCCAATGGCTGAGATACAGTCTTATAAGTTTAATTTTGGTCCTCAGCACCCAGCGGCGCATGGTGTGCTACGTTTGATCGTAGAAGCGGATGGCGAGTTGATTAAAGACATCGATACGCACATTGGTTTATTGCATCGTGCCACCGAAAAATTGGCTGAATCAAAACCCTTCAATCACAGTATTGGTTATATGGACCGCTTAGACTATGTCTCAATGATGTGTAATGAGCATGGTTACGTATTGGCAATTGAGAAGCTGCTAGGGCTTAAGCCACCCGTGAGAGCGCAGTATATCCGTGTCATGTTTGCAGAGATTACGCGTATTTTGAATCACCTCATGTGGGTGGGGGCTGCTGCATTGGATGTGGGAGCCATGACGCCGATTTTGTATTGTTTCCGTGAGCGTGAGGATTTACTGGATTGCTATGAGGCAGTTTCTGGTGCTCGTATGCATGCCACGTATTTTCGCCCTGGTGGTGTGTATCGAGATTTGCCAGATGAAATGCCACAGTATCAGCCTTCTCGTTGGCATAATGAAAAGCAAACAGCACGACGTAATGCAAATCGAACCGGCTCTTTATTAGATTTCATTTGGGATTTTACAGAGCGCTTTCCTGCTTTGGTTGATGAATATGAATCGTTGTTAACGGATAATCGTATTTTTAAACAACGGACAGTGGACATAGCTGTTGTCTCACCTGAACGTGCGGTTGACTTAGGGTTTACGGGCCCGATGTTGAGAGCTTCTGGCGTGGATTGGGATTTACGAAAAACACAGCCCTATGAAGTGTATGATCAATTGGATTTTGACATTCCTGTTGGTACGCGAGGGGATTGTTATGATCGTTATTTAGTGCGAGTCGAAGAAATGCGGCAATCGACGCGCATCATTCGTCAATGTATTCAGTGGCTGCGTAATCACCCAGGCCCTGTGATATTGGATGATTATAAGGTCGCACCTCCGCCGCGTGCGATCATGAAGGCGGATATGGAAGCAATGATCCATCACTTCAAGCATTTTACGGAAGGTTATTCAGTACCTCCTGGCGAGGCGTACAGTGCGACGGAACATCCCAAAGGTGAGTTTGGAGTGTATGTAGTTTCTGATGGTGCGAACAAGCCGTATCGTTTGAAAATTCGAGCAGCAAGTTTCCCGCATTTGGCTGCGATTAATGAAATGTCACGCGGTCATATGTTGTCAGATTTGGTGGCCGTAATTTCGACCATTGATGTTGTTTTTGGTGAAATAGATCGTTAAGTAGGAATTAGGGTTCGGTATTTATTATGGAACATCAATTAGAATTATCCAATGAGCTAAAACAGCACATTGAACACTGGTGCGAGAAATTTCCCGAGGATCAGCGTCGTTCTGCAGTGGTTGCGGCATTGCTGAGAGCACAAGAAGAAAATGGTGGTTGGTTGTCAGGTGAAATAATAAATGCGATTGCTGCGTATTTAGTTATTCAGCCAATTGAAGTGTATGAAGTGGCTACGTTTTACGACATGTTTGAGTTCAAACCCGTTGGCCATAAAATTGCAGTGTGTACTAATGTATCTTGTATGTTGCGCGGCTCAGATGCCATTGTTAATACCTTGGAAGCTCGTTTGGGTATTAAAATGGGTGAAACAACGCCCGATGGGCGTTTCACTTTACGTGAGGTAGAGTGCTTGGCAGCCTGTCATTTAGCACCCGTGGGTTTTGTGAATAATAAGGTCTTGCATGAAGCGTTAACAGCAGAGAAGATCAATGCCATTGTTGATGAGCTAGAGCAGGAGGCCACATGAAGTTAGATCAAGTATGCCTGCGTACTCGTGGGTTAGATAACCCAGCTGCTTTATCAACGTATGAAAGTTTGGGAGGGTATCATCAACTCAAGCAGGTGCTTTCTGGAAAGTTACCACCTGCTGATGTGATTGATGCACTTAAATCATCAGGGTTACGAGGTCGCGGGGGTGCAGGTTTTCCTACGGGTTTGAAGTGGAGCTTTGTTTCTCGCGATGTTCCCGGTCAAAAGTATATGATCTGTAATGCTGATGAGAGTGAACCAGGAACGTGTAAAGATCGAGAAATTATTCGACTCAACCCACACCAGCTTATCGAAGGCATTGCCATTGCTTGCTGCGCAATGAAAGCCACAGTGGGCTATATTTATTTTCGTGGTGAATTCCATGAGTTTTTTCATGTCAGCGAAGCTGCTGTGAAAGAAGCTTATGACGCCGGCTATTTAGGTGAAAATGTTTTGAACAGTGGCATGGACATTGATATTTACAATGTGCGTAGTGGAGGTGCCTATATCTGCGGTGAGGAAACAGCGCTGATGAATGCGTTGGAAGGGAGACGGCCAAATCCACGCTTTAAGCCACCTTTCCCTGCAAGCTTTGGCTTGTATGGCAAGCCAACCACCATTAATAATGTTGAAACTTTTGCGTCAGTGCCCATGATTTTGGAAAAGTCTCCTGCTTGGTTTGCAGAGATAGGTGTTGAAAAGAGTGGGGGTACCAAGGTATTCAGTATCAGTGGGCATGTTAACAAGCCAGGTAATTATGAAATACCCTTAGGGTTGTCATTTCCTGATTTATTAGAGTTAGCTGGTGGTATATTAAATGGCGCTAAATTAAAAGCAGTGATTCCAGGTGGAAGTTCAGCCCCGGTACTGCCGGCTCATATCATTATGAATACCTGCTTAGATTATGAGTCCTTAGCACAAGCCGGATCCATGTTAGGCTCAGGGGGTATGATCGTGATGGATGAATCAACCTCCATGGTAAAAGTGCTACAGCGAATTTCCCGTTTTTATATGCATGAATCCTGTGGGCAATGCACGCCATGTCGTGAAGGAACGGGTTGGGTTTACCGCTTAATCACTAAGATTGCTGAAGGTAAGGGTAAGCTGTCTGATTTGGAGTTGTTGGGTAAGGTCGCAAAGAACATTGAGGGACGTACAATTTGTGCGTTTGGAGAAGCGGCGGCTTGGCCAGTTGCAGGGTTTTTAAAACATTTTTATCAAGAGTTTGTTGATCACGTTAAGCGCCATCACGCGTAGAGTAAGCCATCAATAAATAGAAGGTAGCGGGTATAGGGTTATGTTAGAGCTAACAATTGATGATAAAGCAGTATCCGTTGAAGACGGGGCGACGATTATCGAGGCCGCTGATTTAGTGGGTATTTATATTCCTCGATTTTGTTATCACAAAAAACTGTCTATTGCCGCTAACTGTCGAATGTGTTTAGTCGAAGTGGAGGGTTCTCGTAAGCCATTGCCAGCGTGTGCGACACCTGTGACAGGTAATATGAAAGTCTATACGGCCTCTAAAATGGCGTTGGACGCGCAGCGCGCAGTGATGGAATTTTTATTGGTCAATCACCCTTTAGATTGTCCGATCTGCGATCAAGGGGGGATGTGCGAATTACAGGATTTAGCGGTTGGTTTCGGTCGTTGTCACTCTGAGTTTGAAGAAACTAAAGTTGCCACGCATAGTCCAGACCTAGGCCCATTGATCGACCCTGAAATGACACGCTGTATTAAATGCACTCGATGTGTGCGTTTTGGAGAGGAAATAGCAGGGGTTCGTGAGCTAGGTGTGATTCATCGGGGAGAGCATTCGACGATTGCAAATTATATGTCACGTTTGGTTGAGTCAGAATTATCAGGTAACGTCATTGATTTATGCCCTGTGGGTGCGTTAAATGCAAAACCTTCCAAATATTCTCACCGTGGTTGGGAAATAAAAGAGCATCCTTTCATTGCTGCCCATGATTGTGTCGGCTCTCATATTTACGTGCATTGTCGACGCCATGATAATCATGAAGCTCGCACCATTATGGGGGTTGTGCCTCGGCATGCGGAATCTATTAATGAAGTTTGGATTAGTGATCGCGATCGTTTTAGTTATCAGGCGATGTCGCATGAAGACCGTGTTTTGCAGCCAAAGGTTAAACAGCAAGGCCAATGGAAAGCCGTGGGTTGGCAGCGTGCATTGGTAGAAGTGGCAGATAAATTACGTGCATTAACCGAGAAATATCAAGGCAATGCATTAGCAGCCATTGCTTCACCAAATTCCACGACAGAAGAGTGTTATTTATTGCAAAAATTCACTCGCGCCTTGGGTTCTCCTCACATGGACTATCGGATTCGTGAGCAAGATTTTTCAGATCAAGGGCAGGGGAACGCTTTCACGGAATTGGGTATGCCGATTGAATCTATTGAATCGTTAGATGTGGTGTTATTAGTTGGCTCGAATGTCCGCCAGGAGCAACCTATTCTCTCACACCGCATTCATCAAGCTTCTCAATCGGGAGCGGTTATTCTATCGGTGAACCCATCAGCTTATGACGCAATCTTTCCGGTGCAGCATGCCATGGTTGCTAGTGATCTAGTCAATAGTTTGGGCCAGATTGCAAAGGCATTGTTAGGTAAGAAGGTGGCTAAAGACGATGCTCTAGCTTCCGTGACAGTCTCTGATTCAGCAAAGTCGATAGCGGATCAACTGAAGCAGGCTGAGACGGGGAGTGTGTTGTTAGGCGAATATGCTATGGGGCATCCGCAATCCAGTCAGATACGTGCACTGGCACGATTGATTGAACAGCATGCCGGTATTGTCGTGGGTTATTTAACCTCAGGCGCTAATGCAGCGGGAGCACATGTAGCCGGTGTCGTTCCTCATCAAGGCCCAGCTTATCAAGCTGTTACAACACCTGGCAGAAATGCCCAGCAGTTATTAACGGATCAACCCACTAAAGCGTATCTATTGTTGGGTGCAGAATTAGAACAGGATTGTGCGTATTCGGCCTCTGCTTTAAAAGCCTTATCAGAAGCTAGTTTAGTGGTGTGTTTGTCGGCCTACACAACACCTGCGATGTTAGAATATGCCGACTTCATTTTACCGATTGCCCCATTTGCTGAAAATGCCGGAACGTTTGTGAATGCTGAGGGCTCTTGGCAATCATTTTCTGCTGCAACGATACCACAAGGGGATTCAAAGCCTGCTTGGAAAGTATTACGTGCATTGGCGGGTTTTATGATGCTGGATGATTTTGAATATCAAACGGAACATCAAGTGTTAGCAGAACTACAAGCGCAATGGGATGCGCGTGATGAGGCAGGGCATGATCAGGAATTGAGTTTACCTGACTCCTATGAGTCTTCAGAGGGGATGCTGCGTTTGGCGCCTTGGCCAATATATCGCGCTGATGGCTTTGTCCGTCGCGCAGAAGCGTTACAAACAATGCATGACCGTTTAGAATTGTGCATGACAGTGAGTCGCGCTGCAGCAAAACGTTTAGGTTTAGTGGTGGGTGATATGACAACCGCAAAACAGGGGGATTCAGTGATACGGTTACCTTTGCGAGCAGATGATCGTCTGTGTGATAACGTGGTGGTGATTCCTTCAGGCTGTGAGGGGACGCAGGGGTTTGGGCAAGCGTCTATGTCTGTGGTTTTGAGTCAGGAGGCAGTGTGATCGATCAGCTTTGGTTTGTTCTTATTATTATTTGTAAAATCTTAGTCATCATTATTCCCTTAATGCTGATAGTGGCTTACGTGACGATGTTAGAGCGTAAAGTCATTGGTTACATGCAGGTTCGTATTGGTCCAAACCGTGTGGGTTGGATGGGGGTTTTGCAGCCTATAGCTGATGTTGTGAAATTGCTGACGAAAGAAGTCATTACACCTTCTGCCGCAGACAAAACATTGTTTTTAATCTCTCCTGTGATTGCATTAGCCCCAGCCTTGGTGGTTTGGTCAGTGATACCTTTTGATCACCACTGGGTGTTAGCTAATATTAATGCAGGTTTATTGTTTGTCTTTGCGATGTCCTCATTAGGGATATATGGCGTTTTGATTGGTGGTTGGTCCTCCAACTCGATTTATGCCACCTTTGGTGCATTACGTGCGGCGGCACAAATTATTTCTTATGAGTTAGCCATGGGTTTTTCCTTTGTGGGCGTGTTGTGCTTAACGGGAACAATGAATTTAAGTGAGATCATTCTGCAACAATCGGGTGGTTTTTGGCATTGGTATTTTATCCCTTTATTCCCCTTGTTTGTCGTTTATTGGATTGCGGGTGTTGCTGAAACGAATCGTTCGCCTTTTGATATTGCTGAAGGTGAAGCTGAAATTGTTGCTGGTTTTCATGTTGAGTATTCTGGCATGGGGTTTGCGTTATTCTTTCTAGCTGAATATGCCAACATGTTGTTGATTTCTGGCATTGCTTCTCTAGTGTTTTTTGGTGGCTGGCTATCACCCTTTGATGGTATTCCGTATTTAGGGCAGTGGTTATCTTGGGTGCCAGGTATTATCTGGTTTGTCATAAAGACAGGTTGTTTTATTTATTTGTATTTTTGGTTAAGAGCCACCATGCCGCGTTATCGCTATGACCAGCTGATGCAGTTGGGGTGGAAAGTGCTTATTCCTGTGTCCATCGTTTGGTTATTAGTGGTAGCCTTTGCGGTGCATATTGCAGGGTAAAATGAATGCGAAGTGACGAGAGATCAACATCATGAAACAGTGGTTGTTAACACAAATTAAAAAATTCACGCTCTGGGAGCTGTTATGTGGTTTGGCAGTGACGCAGCGAAGTTTCACAAAGCGGAAAGAAACCATTCAGTACCCGGAAGAACAGATGCCCGTTTCTCCACGGTTTCGTGGAGTGCTGGCATTGAGACGTTACCCTAATGGCGAAGAGCGATGCATTGCCTGTAAACTATGCGAAGCAGCATGCCCTGCAGCAGCGATCACTATTGAAGCTGGTCCACGACTAGAAGATGGCACACGGCGCACCACTCGATATGATGTGGATGCTTTTAAGTGCATTAATTGTGGTTTTTGCGAAGAGGCTTGTCCCGTGGATTCCATCGTTGCTACACCTGAAATGCATTATCACTTCGAGCATCGAGGTGAAAATATATTAACCAAAGAAAAATTATTAATGATTGGTGATCTCTATGAAGAGCAGTTAGCAAAAGATCGTCAAAAACAAGAAAAGTATAGGTAATGACAATGACTTCGATTCCTGTGTTGCAGTGGGCGTTTTATTTTTTTTCAGCGCTATTGATTATTTCATCATGCCTTGTGGTTTTGTTGCGTGATCTAGTGAAGTCCGCATTATTTTTGGTACTTTGCTTCTTTGCAGCGGCGGTCTTGTGGATGATTTTGCAGGCTGAGTTTTTGTCATTAGTGCTAATTTTTGTCTACGTTGGTGCTGTGATGACCTTGTTTTTATTTGTTGTTATGATGCTGGCTGTTGACCAAGTTAAATTGAAGCGCGCAGGATTCTACCGTTTTTTACCTATCGCTCTATTAGTGCTCATTTTCATGTTAGGGATTATGGTCTATGCATTAAATCCTCATCACTTTCTTTCTGGCCAGACCGCATTAACCATGCAGCCAGCTAATTATGATAATGTGGGCATGATAGGACAGCTATTATACAGTGATTATATCTATCCTGTAGAAATTGTAGCGGCGATCCTACTGGTTGCTATGGTGTCGGCCATTGTTTTAGGGTTTTTTGGTACTAAGAAGGACGCACGTTACCAAAGCGTGGCAGAGCAGCAGCGTGCATCCAAAGCGTCCCGCCTTCGAATTATTAACGATAAGGATCGATTATGATTCCCTTAAGTCATTATTTAATCTTGGCCGCCATTATTTTTTCAATTGCTATGGCTGGGGTTGTTATTAATCGCAAAAGCTTGATTACACTGTTAATGTGCGTTGAGCTATTATTATTAGCGGTGAATATGAATTTCGTTGCATTGTCGCAATACCTTCATCAGTTGTCAGGTCAGATTTTTGTCTTTTTTATCCTGGCAGTTGCTGCTGCAGAGTCAGCTATAGGATTAGCTATTTTGGTGGTTATTTATCGTCAGCGCGGGAATATTCAAGTTGACAAGCTCAATGAGCTAAAGGGTTAAGGAGTCAAGTATGTTGTTTTATTATACGCTTGTTTTAGTATTTGCTCCGTTACTCGGTAGTTTGATAGCTGGCCTTTGCGCTAAGAGAATAGGCTGTGTTGGTGCCCATAGTGTTACCATCGCGTGTATGCTGGTGTCATGCGCGTGTGCCTGTAAGATTTTTATCAGCGTCGTTGTTGGCGGTGAAACATTGAATCAACTGTTATATCACTGGGCAATCAGTGGTAGTTTTCAATTTGATGTGGGCTTTTATCTGGATAATTTAACCGCTGTGATGTTAATGGTTGTGACCTTTGTTTCAACATTGGTGCATATCTATAGTATTGGCTATATGGATGGTGACCCAGGGTATCAGCGTTTTTTCTGTTACATGTCCCTCTTTACTTTTTGCATGCTCATGCTGGTCACTGCAAATAATTTTTTACAGTTATTTTTTGGTTGGGAAGGCGTTGGTTTGGTTTCTTATTTATTGATTGGTTTTTATTTTGCAAAGCCATCAGCAGCCGACGGAAGTTTGAAAGCTTTCATAGTAAACCGTGTGGGTGATTTTGGATTTATTTTAGCGATTGCAGCCATTGTTGCGTCTTTTGGTACAGTGGATTATATGGCAGTATTTTCTGCGGCCCCCGATCATGCAAATCAAACTTTACCCATCATTGGGCATGTGCACTGGTCTT
>JABABC010000068.1 GCA_014238445.1 Coxiellaceae bacterium | reverse complement strand
ACTGTGGTACATAAGTAGTGTTTTTTCCTGTTGATCGATCGTTGTTTTAAGTCGCTGAAAGCGATGGATAATCACCCTTATCGAAAGGGCGCAAAGTGGTTCTGTCGCAAATAAATTGTAACTCTTAACAAATTACGCCGCAGTAATCTCCGGGCGAATTTATGCTGCTAATGCATAAAACTGCTCAAAAACAGGTATGTTGTTAGACTTCGTGTGCTGTCTTTTGTGTAACATATGATGGGGCCAATGCCCAGTAGTGTGGCGTTTGCACTTGAATATGATTTAAAACCAAGCGTTGGTCTCGTGATTTTCTTGATAAATCTATGATCCTGCTCTGCAATGTTATTCAAATATTTTATTTGCCGTATCTCGATTTTATCTTTTTCTTTTAGTCTCTTATTTAATGATCTCAATGCTGCATTGTTCGACCCGTTTTATCAATAGTCACTTTTTGTGGCCGCCCAAAATAGCCGAGTGTTTTCTAAAAAAGCTTCTTGCCGCTTTATTATCGCGTTTTTTTGATAACATGAAATCAATAGTTGCTCCATATTTATCAACAGCTCTATATAATTAATGCCACACCCCTTTGACTTTAATAGTGGTCTCATCCATACGTTAACGACTACCCACTGCTGATTGATAGCGTTTAGTGAATGCTTTTTGTAATAATGGAGCGTATTGAACAACCCAACGGTTGATGTTCGAATGGTCGATCGAACTGACATTAATATAATAACGTCACTTAAAGTGACGGCCTTTTAAGCTAATCATTATAGACTCTCATTGAATTCCTGGTAGGTGAGTTAGTTTATCAACAAGGGCTTGTTTGCACAGAATCCTATTGAGCGCATCTAGTCAGTTCGTAAAAAAACCATTTAATATAATCATTAATTATGCAATAATTATAATTCATCAATAAATATAATAGAACAATATGGCCAAAATGACACTCAAGCAGCTACAAGTCTTTGTTATGACAGTGGAGCATGAGCGCATTTCACTGGCAGCGGAGTATTGTTTTATGACTCAGCCAGCTGCCAGTATGGCATTACAGCATCTTGAAGAGGCATTGGCTGTTCCTTTATTTGATCGAGTGGGTAAACGTTTGCGGATTAATTCAAATGGTCGATTACTTTTCCCAAAGGCAAGGCAATTATTAGATCAAGTGAGTGAAGTGGAATCATTATTTCTAGATGCGGATGGTGAGCTAACTGGCGAACTTCATATGGGTTGTAGTCGGACCATAGGGATGTATATGCTGCCTTCCTATCTGGCAGAGTTCAAACAACGCTACCCTGGAATTAATTTACAAGTTTCGATGGCTAACACTCGGGATTTAGTGGATCAACTGTTAAGTTTATCTCTGGATGTTGCGTTTGTTGAGGGTGAGGTTGTGGAGAGTTCGGTATTATCTTCTCAATTGTGGCGTGAGGATAGAATGGTGGTGATTGCCCGAAAAAATCATCCATTAATGGAGGCCGAGCAAGTCTCTTATGAGGACTTGGGAAGCTACCCTTGGGTGAGTCGCGAGCATGGCTCGGGTACTGCTTCGTGGGTTGAGCGACAGGCACAGGGAAAGTTCACGATTAAACCGGAGATTATATTAAGCGATTTTGAGGCGATTAAAAGCTATGTTGCCAACAGTGATTGCTTATCGTGTGTCTCAATGTCAGTGATACAAAATACAGCATCTCATTCTGTAATGACCTTGTCAGCGGAGTGTTTTGAGTTCACTCGACCCTTAAATTGGGTGGTGAATGATCAGAAATACCAGTCTCATGTTTTTGAATTATTTAGAGAAAATCTACTCACTACTTAGGCATCGTGTGATGACAGTATCGTGCTTGTGGTATATATCATAGCAATTGATATGCATATCAATAATAACAATTTTATAACTCCAAGACTGTGGATTATGATGAGGTTAGTTACTTTTCATTTGGAGTTCAGTCATGATGTCATTCATAAAAGATTACCCGGTCCCGATTTCTGGATTAACACTAGGTATGTTAGGTTTGGCTGCATTTTGGCAGGGGGTTTTGGCGAATACATCACTTGGCGCTGTATTAATGGTTTGTGTTGGTCTGTTGGCTGTGCTGTTATTAATGCCTTTGTTGATCAAATTTATTCGATACCCTGTAGAGCTATGGAAGGCTATGCAGCATCCTACCATTGGCAGTGTCGTTCCGACTTTAGCGATGAGTTTAATGCTTATCAGTCATGCGGGTTCATTATTAGGTGTGGAGTTTTCATCGTGCTTATGGCTTTTTGCAGTGGTTCTTCATGGTTTTTTTCTCGTTGTCTTTAGTTATTACAGGATAAGTCACTTTAAATGGGATGATATGGTTCCTAGTTGGTTTGTTCCACCTATTGGTATTGTCGTGGCTTGCCTGACTGTTCCTACACCTGCATTGATTGTAGTAGCTCATGTAATTGTTTGGGTTGGGTTGGTGATGTATGGTATTTTATTGCCGCTCATGATTCATCGCTTATGTGTTGAGCCCTCTGTGGATGATGCTAGAAAACCCACGCTGGCGATTATGGCAGCACCTGCGAGTCTGACGTTGTCGGGTTATTTGACCATAATTCCCCATCCCAATGTGGTTTTGACGATTTTTCTTTTATCGCTCTCTATCACTATGATCGTCAGTGTCTATATCATGCTGTTACGGTTACTTAGATTAAATTTTTCACCCGCTTTTTCTGCGTTTACTTTCCCACTGGCTATCAGTGCAACAGCTGCTCTAAAGGCTAGTTTTTGGATGCAGTCTGAGCCGTTGCTTAAGCTACAAAGTCATATACTGTATTCAGCGGCTCTCATAGAGGGTGTAATAGCAACCTGTGTTATTGGTTACGTGTTATGTTTGTATCTTCATCATATTAAGCGGATAGCTCATGCCTAATGGCCATCACCATTTGCAAACGTTAAGGTGTTGTTCGATGTGTTGGCAAATGACTTCTGGAGACTGGGTGTGAGTGGTGATTCGAACATGGGCAATGTCACAGTATCGTTGGTGCCGGGCATTGATGGCTTGAATGGATTGAGGGTCACAAATGGTTTTTGTAAGCCATGGTGGCGGATGATTTTTCCAGCGTGATTCTAGGATGGCAAGATCTGCTTCTAAGTAATAAATGACACTATTTTCTGGAAGGTGTTCTCGGTTATGTGATTCAAACAAACTACTACCTCCTGTGCTGATCACGGAGAGTTTAGTCGTGATGAGCTGTTGAAAGACTTGTTGTTCTAACGCTTTAAAATAGCTAATGCCATGTTCGGTAACAATTTCAGCACACGTTCGTTGCGTCTGGTGTTGTTGGTGGTATTCGTTTTCGATGCAAGCATCGGTATCCCTCCATGGGCATGAGAGGCGCTCAGCCAATAATTTTCCGATGGTGCTTTTACCGCATCCTTTGAGGCCGATGAGCACGATGGGGGCTGTGTGTGATAGTGATGGCATGGTATCGGTTTTTAGCATGCGATAGCGCTAATGTCTAGCATCACCTCAGTCTACTTTAAGAGTTTGGTGTATGGATGAGTTTGCTGCTTGCAAGGGTAAAGAGCAAGAAGGCGCTGAGTATCGTAATGAGATCCACAAGTTGTGAAAATGGCAGGCTGCCTAAGATGATGACACAAATAGTAGCGCTCAGCATATTGATAAAGCTCATCATGCTTGAAGCGTTAGCTGTATTGTCAATTGCATGTGTGGCGTAATGCGCAGCGCAGGGATAGATAATACCTGAGAAGAAATACAACAGTGCTGTGCTGATGAAAAACCATAGGGGAGTGGGCGTTTGGACAAGCGACATTGCGCAGAGTGATATAATCGCGAGTCCTATTCCAGTCATGCCAGTGTGTATGATAGCCGATAGTGCATATCGTTTAACTAACAAGACACCTAAGAATCCGCTTGCCATCATGCCTATCAGGTTGATGAGATTCCATAGGCCGTACTGTGCTGGCGTTAGCTGTAGTAGTGATTGGCTGATAATGGGCGCTGCTGTTGAATAACAGTAGGCAACCACAGAGGCAAACCCCACTAGGCATGAATACACGATCAGCGTTTTATTGCGCAGTGCTTGAAGGTAACCTGCGATGATGGCAGAGATATTGAGGTTGTGAGCCATTTCGGTCAGGCAAAAAAGGCGGGTGCATGCGAGCATGAGTGTGCCATGTGCTAATAACGCCCAGAAACAACTTTGCCAGCCAAAGTGCTCTGTTAGGAATCCTCCTAAACTGACAGCTAATCCCGTTCCTAGGCTAAACGAGACAATGGAGAAAGCGAGCGCTTGTTTGGCTTCTTGTTGTTGAAGTAATTTTTTTATCAGCATAAACGTGCAGGTGAGACCTGCAGCAGAACCCAGTGCTGAGAGTAATCGCCCTAACAGTAACAGTGAATAACTCCTATTAAAAGCACCTACTAGGCATAATAAGATGCCAGCTATATTGATGACAAACCCGATTCTTAATGCCTTGATTGTGCCAAAGCGATTGGCAAGTGGGCCGTAGAGTAACTGTCCTATTAAATACCCTATGAGGAATAGCGACATGGTCCATTGTAGTTTTTCGTCAGTGAGCTGAAATGTTGTTTGAATTACCGGTAGTGCAGGGGTGATGATCACGGCTGAAAATGAGGCGACACAGATGAAACTGAGTAAGATGGATTTTTTTATCAGGTTCATGGGTATTAATAGTTTACTAGCGGGTGTTGATACCTAGTCTATCTTTAGATGGACATCTGCACAATGGGGTGATTGATGGGTGTCGTTGTTGTGTGATATGCGATGATTATAGGTTTAAGAGCCCCATGGTTTTTTGCTGGATGATAGGCGTATTTTTCATATGGATTTTTATCCCTCAGCGTGTCATTTCCTTTGTTTGTTCTGCTGTTGTATCACGCTTCCCTTATTATGATGATGGGTAATGTCGGCCCCTAAACATGGCATGACGTGATGAAAATTAGGGAAGCTTTTTTGCACACAGGCACAATCCATGATAGTGGTTTCCCCTGGTATTGCTAAAGCTGCGATGGATAATGCCATGGCAATGCGGTGGTCATGGTGGCTGTGTACAGCAGCGGCTTGTAATGGTTTTGGGTGAATGATTAAGCCATCATCAGTGACTGTAATCGCCGCACCCATTTTGGTGAGTTCACGGTGCATGGCTGCTAAACGATTAGATTCTTTGTGTCGTGCAATACTCGCTCCTGTGATGTGTGTAGGACCTGTTGCAAAACAAGCGAGCACAGTCAGAATGGGTAGGGCGTCAATGCACTGATTGATATCGACAGTAATGCCAGTCAGGGTTGGACTGGGGTGGGTGGTGATGGTTTGTTGCTCTGGATCAATGCTGATTTGGCCACTCATCCGTTGAATAATATCGAGTATCGCTTTGTCGCCTTGTGGGTCATTTAAATCAATATTTTCCAGCGTGATCGTGGATTGAGTGATCAGTGCGGCAACGAGTGGAAAAGCCATGGCACTGAAGTCGCTGGGTACTCGATAATGGAATGCGGGTATTGTTTGTTTTCCAGTAATGCGATAGTGCAAAAAATTATCATGAAGGGTAGTGAAGCCCATACGATCGAGCCAATCGAGGGTTAAGTTGACCCAAGGAGTTTCGCCAGGAGAGGTGACGTTGAGTTCAGTCGTCATCTCATTGCGAAATGCAGCCGCCATTAACAAGCCTGAAACCGGTTGTGAGTCACTGCCATCTAAAGTGGCTTGTGTGTGTGTGAATGGACCTTGAATAATCAGTGGTGGGTGATCATTGTTCTGTAAAGTAGTGCTTGTAGCGCCCAACTGATTGAGTGCAGATAAGAGTGCTTTAACTGGACGGGAATGACGAATCGAGTGGTCGCCGGTAATTTCAACACGGCCTGCTTGTAGTCCGGCTAAACAAGCAATAAAGCGCAACACCTGGCCGGAGTTGCCAGCATCGATAACATCGTCAGGGGTTCGTAAGCGCCCTTCTGTCCCTGTGACGGTCAAGGTGTTCTCGGAGATGGTGATTGTCGCGCCAAACTGGCGACACGCCGCAATCATGGCGTCGGTGTCAGGTGATGGCAGGGCGTTTTCAATGATGCTCGTGCCTTGAGCTAATGTGGCGAACAGCAGTGCGCGCATGGTATGTGATTTAGAGGCAGGCAATTGAACAGTGCCTGAAAGGGTGCTTCGTTGGATTTGGTAATATAGCATGGTGTTGCATTGTAGCGATGATCAAACGCGAGTCAAGCGCCTGATAGGTTTTGCCATTTGTACGCCGCTACGTTAGCATGGCCTAACCTTTTTCGAGGACAATTCATGTACACCTTTACCCTTCAGCACCGGTTAGGCGAATGCTCACTCTATTTGGGGGAGGGGGTTGCGTGCACGCAGGCATTAGCTGAGCAATGGTTCGATGCCTATCGAGATCATCAATGTGTCATTATCACAGATGATAACGTTGGAGCTCAGTGGGCAAAGTCGCTGCAGTCTATCTATCAACCTTTTTTTCAAACCTGCCATGTGTTGTCTTTTCCTCAGGGTGAGCTATCCAAAAATCGTGAGACTAAAGCCTTATTAGAAGATCAGATGATTCAATTAGGCTGTTCGCGTCAAACCGTGGTGATAGCACTCGGTGGCGGTGTGGTCTTGGATATGGCTGGTTTTATTGCAGCAACCTACATGCGAGGTGTGCCGTGTTTTTATCTGCCGACGTCATTGCTCGCGATGGTTGATGCATCAATAGGTGGAAAAACAGCGGTTAATACACCTCACGGTAAAAACTTAATGGGCACCTTTACGCAACCACAAGCGGTGTGTATCGATGTCGCGTTTCTCTCTACCTTGCCCATCGAAGAACAATGGCAAGGCTGGGTGGAGATGGTGAAACACGCCTTAATTATGGATGAGTCTTTACTCAGTGATTTAGAGGCTATTGCTCGTAGCTTACAGCAGGATGAAACCATCACTGATTCAGCGTGGTTGCAAGCTATTATGCACAGTGTTCGCATTAAGTGCCGAGTGGTTGAAGCTGATGAATGTGAACGGGGTGGACTGCGACAGATTCTCAACTTTGGACACACGGTAGCACATGCGATTGAAGCGGTGTCTGATTATGCTATTTCGCATGGTGAGGCGGTGTGTGTGGGTTTGTGGGTGGAAAGTTATTTATCGTATCGGTGGCATGGCTTATCGCAAGAACATTGGGAGCAGATTCAACGCGTTTTAACCTTAGTACCATTTTCTTCAACCCATGCATGGCATGATGAACGCTGGTTACAGTGTGTTGAGCGAATGCGATCGGATAAAAAATCGGTCAACCAAGACATTCGTTGCGTGTTGTTAACAGCATTGGGTGTAGTAGAGTCTGTTGATAATCATTGGGCAGTGTCAATCACGAAAGAACAGATGGCCAATGCCTTGCGAGCCTATGCTAAGGAGTCTTTATGTTGCCACGTGTCGTCGTAACGATTGCTGTTAATGATTTGTCAGCGGCGCGCAGCGATTGTTTGCGTGTGCCTGCAACGGCCTATGCCGTTGAGTTGCGCTGTGATTTTTATGACGGCATTGTTGTCGAAGATATAGCGGGATTGATGGCACTCATTCATGTGCCTTGTATCATAACACTACGGCCGACTCGACAAGGCGGTGCTTACACCGGTTCAGAAGAGGCGCGTTTATCCTTACTCGAATCTGTTTTAACCTTACAACCCGACTACATGGACATTGAACACGATGTCAGTGATGAGTTGATTGAGCACTTTTCTGACTTATCATCTCACACGCGATTCATCCGCTCTTATCATGACATGACAGGCTCACCTGCGGATTTATCGGCCATCCTATCCAGTATGCATCACTCGAATGTTGCTCTGTATAAGCTGGTGACGACTGCGACGTCCTCTATCGATACCTTGAGGATGATGGTGTGTGTGCAAGCCCATGCTGCAGAGCATGCTTTTGTGGGACATTGCATGGGTGAGTATGGTTTTTTTGGGCGCATTGCAGGCGCTGTGTTAGGCAATCATTGGACGTATGCCGCACTCGATGAGGCCAGTGCGGTGTTGCAGGGCATGCCAACGGTAGAATCATTAGAGCGCAAATATCGTATCATGCGACATTCTATAGGCTGTGATTTATACGCGCTAATCGGAGACCCTGTGGATGCCAGTATCGGTCATGTGTTTCATAATGGGCGCTTTGCGGTGTTTCAACAACCTGCAGTTTACTTGAAGATACGTTTGCATATTTCTGAATTAGAAGCATTTTTTGAGGTTATTAAGCCGCTTCCGTTTAGGGGGGTTAGTGTGACCATGCCGCTAAAGCAAGCGGTGGTGCCTTATGTGAATGTGTTAGGCGAAAGCTTGGCAGTGAACACGTTAACGCGTCGATCGGGTGTTTGGGAAGGTGAGAATACGGATGGCGCAGGAGCTGTACAAACGATCTTGACACAGCACACGTTAGCCGGGAAACACGTGTGGGTGTTAGGTTGCGGTGGCGCTGGCATGGCTATAATACAAGCGTTAATCGCACAAGGCGCAAAGGTGACGGTGCTTAATCGTACCTACCATTCACACTTAAAGACTTTGCCAGTGACATTTTGTCATTGGGAAGATGCGCTGGATTGGAAGACGCAAATTGTTGAAGGTGTCGTGAATGCTTTGCCTCAGTCTGTGATGCCAGATGCCACTATTCAGTCAGTGATAGTGGCTTTACTGCACCATCAACCGTGGGTGCTCGATAGTAATTATCCAACAGCTGATCAACGCTTAGCGCAATGCTGTGCAGAAGCTGATTGTGACTATCTTTCAGGCGAACAGTTTTTTGAACAACAGGCCATTGCCCAATCTGAGATGTGGTTGTCGATAGAGGATAATCCAGCATAGACGTATTTCTTATGTTTGTGAGAACACCTTTTTTAATGACGACTTAGGCCGTGTTTAGCCAAATCGATGGGGCGGATAAGTGGTTTGTAATGCGTTGTGTGAGTGTGTTGATGTGTTGCTCAAGGGTATCTTGATGAACATGATGTGCATTATGAAGGGCAACAGGCTGTAAGATTCGATAGCCCACAAAGCGAAAGGTGGTTGCTAAATGCAGTAAATTATTCTTGAGTGTATTGTGCGGCCCTGTGTTTGTAAACGCTTCTATCGGTGATTGTGTGGTCACAGAAAACAATACAGCGCGACCATCATGTAATGGGCTTTCTGTGTATTTACCGGGGTAAGCAAAACCCGGTCGAAAGACTTGATCGATGTAGTTTTTTAAAATGCCAGGCACACTAAACCAATACAAAGGAAACTGCAGAACAGTGATCTGACTGCGTTGAATGCGCTGCTGTTCCTCAGTAATGCGTTTGAGTGAGTGATCATGGTGTGGGTCTACCCAAGGTTGAGTTGCAGGATGCCCTTGTTGATGGAGTTGATACACATCTGTGATATCAATCGAGTGAGTCGCTGT
>JABABC010000009.1 GCA_014238445.1 Coxiellaceae bacterium | reverse complement strand
TCACCTGGCTCGGCACCCTTCATCACCATTGGGCAACACATTGAAGCAGGCGACACACTGTGCATCATTGAAGCCATGAAAATGTTCAATAAAATTGAAGCCGACAAAGCTGGCACAGTCAGCGCCCGCCTGATTGAAAATGCAAGCCCCGTTGAGTTTGATCAACCCTTATTTATCATTGACACCAACGAGTAACACCTATGTTTAAAAAAGTATTAATCGCAAACCGCGGCGAAATCGCTCTGCGAGTACTCAGGGCCTGCAAGGAACTTAGCATTAAAACAGTTGCCGTCTACTCGAAACCCGACGAAGAACTCATGCATGTTCGCTTAGCTGATGAAGCCGTTTGTATAGGCCCCGCTAGCGCAAGCTTAAGTTACCTCGACATTCCTTCTGTCATTAGCGCCGCAGAGATTACCGATGCCGACGGCATCCACCCTGGCTATGGCTTTCTTGCTGAGAATGCTGACTTTGCTGAACAAGTCGAAGAAAGCGGCTTTACCTTTATCGGCCCCAATTCAGACACAATCCGCAACATGGGGAACAAAGTTTCCGCCATTCGCGCCATGAAAAAAGCAGGCATCCCCTGCATCCCTGGCTCTGATGGCGCTCTAGGTAATAATGACGCAACCAACCTCAAGCTTGCCGAAAAAATTGGCTTACCCGTTATCATTAAAGCTTCCGGCGGCGGCGGTGGGCGTGGCATGCGTGTCGTTCACAAAGAAGCTGAACTCACTAACTCCATCGCGATGACCAAAACAGAAGCTCAAGCAGCATTCAATAACAACGAAGTGTATATGGAGAAATTCCTACAAACACCTCGCCACATTGAAATTCAAGTCTTAGCAGACGGTGAAAATGCAATTCATCTAGGCGAACGCGATTGCTCCATGCAACGACGCCACCAAAAGGTACTCGAAGAATCCCCAGCACCTGGCATCACACCCGAAGAGCGATCCACTATCGGCGAGACTTGTGTTAATGCCTGCCTTTCAATGCAATACAAAGGCGCAGGAACGTTTGAGTTCTTATATGAAAACGGACAGTTTTATTTCATTGAAATGAACACACGGATTCAAGTCGAACACCCCGTCACAGAGATGGTCACGGGCATCGATATCATTAAAGAACAAATCTGCATTGCTGCTGGTAACCCGCTATCCATCAAACAAACGGACATTCAGCTTAAAGGACATGCTATCGAGTGTCGCATTAACGCAGAAGATGCTAAAACCTTTCTACCCTGCCCTGGAAAAATAGACTTATTCCACCCACCCGGTGGCTTAGGGGTACGTTTCGACTCACACCTGTATTCAGGTTATAGCGTACCTCCCTACTATGACTCCATGATAGCCAAACTCATCACTTACGGTGAAGATCGCCAGACAGCCATTAAGCGAATGAGCAATGCATTACAAGAACTTGTGATTGAAGGGATTAAAACCAATGCCTCACTGCAAAATGACATCATTCATGATCCTGCGTTTCAGTCAGGCGGGCAAAACATCCATTACCTAGAAAAAAAATTGGGACTCATGGATTAATGAACAACAACACAGAGCCTCTAGAGCAATTGCAACTCTTTATTGAGCATCAACACATTACTGCAGCAGAAGACATGCTGCTGGCCGCGGGCGCACTGTCAGTGACCATTGACACCGATAGCACGGAGGAACTATTCCAACTCGAACCTAATCAACAACCACTGTGGCAACACGCCAGACTAACAGCGCTCTATCATCCCAAGCAATTTAATCAAAACGTTATTACCATTCTTGAAGAAAGCCTACAACTCACCCAACCCCTTAAACACCATACAGAAACAGTGATTGAAAAAGATTGGGTGAGTGAGTCGCAACGCCATTTCCCACAACAAATCTATAACAACACTTTATGCATCTGCCCAACATGGCATCAACGCCCCGACACCAGCGCTGTAGTTATGCTAGAACCTGGCCTTGCGTTTGGTACGGGCACACACCCAACCACGCAACTCTGCCTCACATGGCTTGCCAAAAACTCGCCTCGCGAACACACTGTGATTGATTACGGTTGCGGGTCAGGCATCTTAGCACTAGCGTCACTGGCATTAGGTGCCTCTGAGGTATGGGCAACCGACCATGACGAACAAGCACTGGAATCAACGCACAACAATATTGCCCTCAATGATCACCTCGATGCTTCACTGCTAAATGTAGTAGAGCCGAAAGACATACCAGCAATAACAGCACCACTAGTGATCGCTAACATTCTGGCAAACCCACTCGTCAGCTTGCAACCTCGACTCACGCAGCTTGTGAGCCCATCCGGTCATCTACTCCTTTCAGGAATCTTACAGACAGAAATTGAAAAAATTACACAAGCCTACCAACACAACTTCACTATCATCAACATTAGTCAGCAAGAAGAATGGGTGTCACTTCACTTACAGAGAAAGTCTTAAGTGTTGTGCTAGCACCTGTCAGGACACTACGCGCCAAACGGATCCGGGAAATTCCGCTTTAGATAGCCACTATTAAGCCTATCTTACCTAGCTTACTTCTAAGAAGACTTGCTTAACAGATCTGGTGGTGTACTATACTTTTTT
>JABABC010000138.1 GCA_014238445.1 Coxiellaceae bacterium | reverse complement strand
TACATAACTTTTATGGCATACTACCGGCCTTTCGTATCTGGGGAATGTCAGTTAACTGGGAAAGAGAATTATGAAAGTAAGAGCTTCAGTAAAAAAAATTTGCCGTAACTGCAAAGTGGTTCGTCGTAACCGTGTGATTCGTATTATTTGTAAAGATAAACGTCACAAGCAACGACAAGGCTAGTTCCCTTCTTTTTCATTCATTAATGAAAAAGATGAAAAGCTGATAATTAGCGTGGTGAGTAAACATCAGGCTGATACATTGAAAGATTGGTGTCATAAACACCCACTGTTTTTTAAGAGTGTGAAATAACAATCACATGCAATTTTGGTATGTATTCGACTGATTTGGTCGGATAAGAGTTTAAATATAATGATTGGAGACTTTTATGGCTGCACGTGTCGCCGGTGTTAACATCCCAATGCACAAGCATACACATATTGCTTTACGAGCAATTTTTGGTATTGGCTCAACAAGATCACTTAAAATTTGTGATGCATCAGGCATTAAACCTGAAACGAAAGTATCCACTTTAAGTGAAGCTGAATTGGATTTGCTTCGTGCTGAGGTTGCTAAGTTTACTGTTGAAGGTAACTTACGACGCGAAGTATCGATGAGTATTAAGAGGAAAATGGACATTGGTAGCTATCAAGGCCGCCGCTTGAGGGCTGGATTACCTGTCAGAGGTCAGCGCACGAAGACCAATGCACGTACCCGCAAAGGAAAGCGCAAGCCGATTAGAAATTAATTTTTTTGAATGCATTAGGATACACGATTATGGCAAAAAAACGCGAAATTGTCTCAGAGGGTGTAGCTCATATTAAAGCTACTTTTAACAATACGTTGATCACAATTACCACATTAAGTGGTGATGCATTGTGTTCTTGTAGCGCAGGTGAGTGTGGCTTTAAAGGAGCCCGTAAAGGCACTCCATTTGCTGCGCAACAAGCTGCTGAAAAGGCTGCTACAAAAGCTAAAGAAATGTTTCAAATGAAACGCGCAGCTGTGATGGTCAATGGACCTGGACCTGGACGTGATTCTGCTATGCGTGGAATCTCTTCGGTTTTAACCGTGACCAAATTGGTGGATTCCACCACAATCACTCACAATGGTTGCCGTCCTAAAAAGAAACGTCGAGTTTAGTGGAGAATATAAAATATGGGTAGATATCTTGGACCAAAATGTCGTTTGTCTCGTCGCGAAAAAACAGATCTTCAATTAAAAAGTGGAGTTCGTTCCGTCGATTCAAAGTGTAATCTTGAACGCACACCTGGCCAGCATTGGTCTCGTCGCGGTCGCACCACAGATTATGGGTTGCAATTACGTATGAAGCAAATGATTCGCCGTTACTATGGTGTTATGGAGAAACCTTTCCGTAAATATTATCAAGTCGCTGATAGCCAGAAGGGATCAACGGGCGATAACTTGCTGAAGCTTTTAGAGCTGCGTTTAGATAATCTTGTTTATCGTATGGGTTTTGCCTCAACACGTGCTGAGGCGCGTCAGCTTGTTTCACATAAGTCTGTGATGGTGAATGGTTCTGTTGTTAATGTCCCTTCTTTTCAAGTTGGAAAAGAAGATATCGTTGAAATCCGCAGTAAAGCTAAAGGCCAAATGCGTATTAAAGCAGCGATGGACCTTTCTAAGCAAAGAACAGCGGTTTCCTGGGTTGATACCGATGAAAAGACCCTTAAAGCTACGTTGCTTGACCTGCCTGAAGTGGATGAACTTCCTGCTGAGTTTAAAGTGAACTTGGTTGTCGAGCTATATTCTAAGTAGAGGTAATTGTTATGTCTTTTTCATTGAATCATTTATGTAAGCCCACAGCTAACACGACTAAATTTGACGTTATCTCAGATTGTCATTCTAAGATTACTCTTGAGCCTTTTGAGAGTGGTTTAGGTTATACCTTAGGTAACGCACTGCGCCGTATTTTATTATCATCCATGCCAGGTGCTGCAGTAGTCGAGGCTTCTATTGAAGGTGTTGATCATGAGTACTCCTCATTGCCAGGTCTTCGAGAAGATATCATTGATGTCCTCATGAACTTAAAGGGTATTGCGTTTATCTGTCATGATCGCGATGAAGTTACACTCAAATTGAATAAAAATACCATAGGCCCTATCACTGCGGCTGATATTGTATTAGAGCATGATGTTGAAATTGCCAACCCTGATCATGTCATTGCGCATTTGACACAAGAAATTGATTTTAATATGTCACTAAAAGTTATGGTAGGTATGGGTTACCAGCCTGCATTAACTCGCATGATGGATGCAGATGATGAGCCCGCAACGATAGGAACATTGAAGTTAGATGCTACTTTTACACCGGTTAGGCGCGTTTCTTATCAAGTTGAAAATACCCGTGTTGAAAATCGCACTAACTTAGATAAACTCATCATAGATTTAGAGACTGATGGCACGTTAGATCCTGAGTCTGCTATCCGTCAGGCCGCTACGATTCTTCAATTTCAATTATCTGCCTTTGCTGATATTCAGCAGCAAGCCATATCATCTCAATCAGATGCTGCTAGTGATATTGATCCATTGTTATTGCGTCCTGTTGATGACCTTGAATTAACAGTTCGTGCAGCTAATTGCTTGAAAGCTGAAAATATTTATTACATCGGCGATCTTGTTCAGCGTAGTGAAAATGATTTATTAAAAACACCTAACCTAGGTAAAAAATCATTAACTGAAATAAAAGCTGTGTTGGCTCAACGTGGGCTTAACCTCGGTGTTGTCATTGATTCATGGCCACCAGAAGAGCTATCTAACTAATTATTGTAGGGGTTTGTTATGCATCATCGTATTGCTGGTCGCCAGCTTAATAGAAACAGTTCTCATCGAAAAGCCATGTATCGCAACATGGCCTGTTCTTTGATTCAATCAGAGTTGATAAAAACAACAACACCAAAGGCAAAAGAGCTGCGTCGTTTTTTAGAGCCATTAATAACACTATCGAAAAAAGACAGTGTTGCTAATCGTCGCTTAGCATTTGCTCGTTTGCGTGATGATGCTGCCGTTGCGAAGTTATTTACAGCGCTGGGTCCTCGTCATCAAGACCGTCCCGGTGGTTATTTGCGTCTTTTAAAATGTGGGCACCGTCCAGGTGATAAAGCTCAAATGTGTTACGTCGAAATTTCTGATCGACGAGACCAAGCTTAAACGCTTTTCTGGTTTATCTAAAAAGCGACACTGTTGTCGCTTTTTTATGGCCCTTATTTTATGATGGATTTCTTGTGATTGTCTTTCAAACTACGTCCTAGTTAAATAATCTTTACTGTCAAAGTGTTTCTGCAGTCTGTTGTCTCAGTGAAGGAGCGGCTGAAGGTGGTGCTTCAACTCCTATTTGTTGCTCGAGAGCTCTAGAATCTGATGGTTTGTTAGTGAAGTTATAATGTTTAAAAAACACCCATGATAGCGTTGTGCAGCTTGCAGAGTATAAAATGACATGTGTGGGGCTCAGTTTTCGAAAGGGTGAAATAGCCTCTGGCGTAGATATCAAACTGTAAAAAGTAGATACGCCTAATATCAGTCCTTTTTCCCAGTTGGCAATGAGTTGATGGTTTGATACGCGTCTTTTGTCTGCTTTAAATTCTATCGTAAATACAGAAACTGAGACGATACTCCGTATTAACCACAGTGCCAGTGGGCTGAGTTCCGGCACCAATTGGAAGGCAATTAACGCTGATGAAAACG
>JABABC010000010.1 GCA_014238445.1 Coxiellaceae bacterium | reverse complement strand
GGGTGATATCGTCGCACTCTCTGGTATCGAAGGCTTACGCATTTCCGATACTTTATGTGAAGTGGGTAGTGAAGAAGCCTTACCGGCTTTGGCGGTCGATGAGCCTACGGTCAGCATTTCTATGTTGGTGAACACCTCGCCTTTTGCAGGTCGAGAGGGTAAATATGTCACGAGTCGTCAAATTGGTGATCGTCTAGAAAAAGAATTGATAGCTAATGTGGCATTACGTGTGTCGCTAGGTGCCGAGGGTGATCGCTTTATTGTGTCAGGTCGCGGTGAATTACATTTAGCGATTTTAATTGAAACCATGCGTCGTGAAGGTTATGAATTAGCCGTCTCACGTCCCGAAGTGATTACTAAAACGATTGATGGTGTTTTGTCTGAACCGTTTGAAAACGTGGTACTCGATATTAATGAAGAACACCAAGGCGATATCATGCAGCAACTGGCGGCTAGAAAAGGTGCGTTACAATCCATGGAACCCGACGGTAAAGGTCGTGTGCGTTTGGAATATATTATTCCAACACGCGGTCTCATTGGTTTTCACGGACGTTTTCTGACTCTGACGTCAGGTTCAGGTTTGATATATCACGTGTTTGATCATTACGGCCCAGCATCCAGCGAAAAAATCATTTCGCGTCACCGTGGTGTGTTGATTTCCAATGCGGTAGGTAAAGCAACGGGTTTTGCGTTGTGGAACCTACAATCACGCGGTGAAATGATGTGTGCCCCACAAGCTGAAGTCTATGAAGGTATGTTGGTGGGAGTGCATACGCGTGGCAATGACTTGGTGGTGAATGTCACTAAAGAAAAACAGCTCACTAACGTGCGAGCATCAGGCACCGATGAAAGTATTATTCTAACGCCGCCGATTCGTTTGACACTAGAGCAGGCCATGGACTTTATTGCGGATGATGAGTTGGTGGAAGTCACACCAAGCTCGATTCGTCTGCGTAAAAAACACTTATCTGAATCTGACCGGAAACGACTGAGTCGTTAATAGTCTGATTATTTAGAGTTTTTTCTTTATTGGCTGTCGGTTTTTTTTAGAGCGAACAGTGCTTTAGTTTGGCGCCATTTCCACGTATAATCCGCGGCTTATTGATTTAACTTTAAACACACGAGGAGTCATCATGGCACTGGAAAAAACATTATCTATCATCAAGCCCGATGCGGTTGCTAAAAATGTGATTGGCAAGATCTATGATCGTTTTGAATCTGCAGGTCTTAAAATTGCTGCTGCAAAAATGGCGCAGTTATCCCAGGCTGATGCGGAAGGTTTTTATGCGGTTCATAAAGAAAGACCTTTTTTCAATGATTTAGTTCAATTTATGGTGTCAGGCCCTGTGATGATTCAAGTCTTAGAAGGCGAAAATGCGATTGCTAAAAACCGTGAATTAATGGGTGCAACTAACCCCGCAGAAGCTGATGCGGGTACGATTCGTAAAGACTTCGCAGATTCCATTGAAGCGAATGCAGTTCATGGATCCGATGCTCCTGAGACAGCGGCGTTTGAAATCAATTATTTCTTTGGTGAATAATGACTGACGTAACTCCCCCTATCAATTTACTCGATTTATCGATCACCTCACTTGAGGCATTGATGATCTCCTGGGGGGAGAAGCACTTTCGTGCCAAACAACTGATTCAATGGATTTACCAACGCGGTGTGACAGACTTTGATGCGATGACGGATATTAGTCAATCGCTCCGTCAACGTTTAGCGCGTGATACGGTGATTCAATTCCCTGAAATTGCCTTAACGCGTACTGCAATCGATGGCACGATCAAATGGTTGTTGCGTTTAACTGACGGTAATTTGATTGAAACGGTTTTTATTCCTGAAGCTAATCGAGGCACTTTATGTGTGTCATCACAAGTGGGTTGTGCGCTTAATTGCAGTTTTTGTGCGACAGGTAAAGAAGGCTTTAATCGCAACTTAACGCACGGTGAAATCATTGGGCAGCTATGGTTGGCGCTTAATCAATTGGCACCAGAACAGTTTGCTAAAGCACGTGCTATTACAAACGTTGTGATGATGGGGATGGGTGAGCCTTTATTGAATTATGAGCCTGTGCGTGATGCGATGGCGATTATGCTGAATGACTTAGCGTTTGGTTTGTCAAAATATCGTGTCACTCTCAGTACGTCAGGGGTTGTGCCTAAAATGAAGCAGCTGAGTCAGGAAAGTGAGGTGGCATTGGCGGTGTCCTTACATGCCCCTAATGATGAGCTGCGCAACCAGTTGGTGCCAATTAATAAAAAATATCCATTAGAGGTGTTGATGGCAACTTGTCGCGAACACTTTTCTAATAAAAGACCCGTCATGTTTGAGTACGTAATGTTAAAAGACGTTAATGATAGCATGCAACATGCGAAACAATTGATTCGTCTACTTGAAGGCGTGTCAGCAAAAGTTAATTTGATTCCATTTAATCCGTTTGATGGTACCCAATATCAAGTCTCCTCAGTTGAACAAATTGAAGCGTTTCAACAGAAATTGTCCAGAGCTGGTGTCAATGTACACGTACGTAAAACTCGTGGTGATGATGTTTCAGCCGCTTGTGGTCAATTAGCTGGTGACATCACTGATCGAACAGGGCGCAATAAGCGTTGGTTGCAAACAGGTTCGTTGATTCCTGCGCGCCAAAGTACGAAGTCAGTGTGATTGGATGACCCTGGTTGGTGTTTTTTGATGATGAGGCAGTTCCAGTAGTCCCCGCCAACTTTTCTTTTTTTTACGGTGTATGATTATTTTAAGTTTTCTGCAAGAAACCGGCACAGCTAAGGTGCTGTGCCGAGTATGGTGTGTGATTAGCTGTGTAATTGGTTCAGTTTCGCTTGCAGGTCTTTTGCAGAACTGGCACCTCGGATGACTTCAAATTGATTGGTGTTCATATTTGCTAAGACTAATGCGGGTGTTCCAGTAAAGCCCATAGTTTTAGAAAGTACGGCGGTTTGTTGTAACTCTTGTTGAACCGTTGGTGATGCCATGGTTTTTTTGAGTTGTGTGATGTCAATGCCTTGTTCTTTCGCAATAGTCATGATGCCTTCTTCAGTGAGGCGTTCTTTTTGTGCCAGTAAAGCTTTATGAAACGCACCATACTGTTCTGGATTGATTTGGTAAACAGCCAGTGCAGCGCTCGCTGCAACGGCAGAGTTGCCACCGAAGATGGGTAGTTCTTTGAGGATAACTTTGAGGTTGTTGTTATCTGTTAATAGGGTATTGATGACGGGTGCCATGCGTTTGCAGTAGCCACATTGGTAGTCAAAAAATTCCACTAAAACCAGAGGTCCTTTTGCGTTGCCTAAGATAGGTGAAGCTTTGTCATGAAACAACTGTTGCCTATTATCTTTTACCGCTTGTTGGACTAAGCGCTGTTGTTCTGCTTGTTGCTGTTGGCGAAGTGCTACGGCGGCTTCAGCAATGACTTGAGGGTGAGAAATCAAGTAGTCACGGACGATGGTTTGTATCGCGGCAACGTCTTCAGGAGAATATGGTGTGGTAGAGGCGCTTACAGAAGTGTCTTGGTCAGAGCCTAAAGCCATTGTGCACCCGAGGAGTGTGCTTAAAAATAGGGTTAAAAGCTGTGGTGTTTTATTCATGTCAGATTCCTTTCTGTCTTGTGGTTGCCAAATAGTCCGCGAGGCGAATTGTTTAAGCTCAAAGCGATTTCATCATAACGCATACTAGGAT
>JABABC010000011.1 GCA_014238445.1 Coxiellaceae bacterium | reverse complement strand
TCTTGAAGGCGTCTTACTGATTCGTGAAGATGATTACGCAGAACTGTATCGAATGATTCATTTACCTGTTGAACAACAATCCAAGCAGAATATTGATCGCTGTTTATACATCTTGCAAAAACAATTAGGATTCTCGACAGTTCGCTGCTTACGATTGATTGGTGATGAATGCGCAGATCGTGGAATTAATGATTTTTGGACATTATGTTTAATTGATCAACTTTATATGCATTTACCCTCTGTGGAAATATTATTATCCAATCATGGTGAGTTTTTTATGGAGTATATGAGATATAATGAAAATATTTTATCTGGCAATGAGTACAGACTAGAAAAAAACATCGATGCCCCATATAAAATAGTCCAGCGGATTCGACAATTGGTAAACACACCTGATTCCTATGATTTTATTACGATGAATAATCCAAAAGCTGTTATCGGAATGCTTCAAGGGATTTTAAAAAATGACCCTATAGCGAACGAGGAAACTATAAGTGAATTTAATAGCATTATCAAAGCATTGAATTCTTGCCCTTCTGAGTACAAAAACATGATGTGCAGAGCTGAGCAGCGTCGCTCATTAATTAATATGCATGAGTTATTACATCAGCACCCTGCTCTGTTAACCCACTTAATGCCATTCTATCAATCCTACAAGCAGTGCTTACGCCTACTGAGCTACTCTATTTCCAAAGACAATGATCAATTAACGCTGTACTCTCATGCGCCAATACGCGTGAATTTAATTAATGAGATGTATCATTCTATTTCTAATGACCAACCTTTTTTTGTTGGTCAGGCTGAAACATTGATAGAAAAAATCCATACGATTAATGACTATTTTCAAGGTCGATTATTAATACATTCAGATTACGGTTGTTTAAGTGAGTTTATATGGAGCTTAACATGGCAAACGAAGGAAGACCTTATCGATGCATGTAATCGTCGTGATCATCCCGATATACTGACTGTGCATGGCCATACCAGCAAAACTTCGATACGAACCGGCTCTCAGAGCAATCAGTATTTCGGCATTGATAACTACTATGGCAAAACCGAGTTCTCACTGCCCTTTTATTTGTGGAAATATTTTCACACAACCAACAGCTTTCAAATAATAAAAACGCATGAAGCAGGTGACGTCAAAACCAACACATTATACCTTATGCCTACGGATAGCAGCTCTTGTTTTCATTTGCTACTCAATTGGAGGTACACCTCCAAACATGAGGGAGTCACGTTGGTTGAGAGTATAGCAATAAAAATTTCAGTTAACGAATTACTGGAAGAATGGTTATCCAAGCTCACTCTCAATAAGAGCTATAATCTTTCATACACTACTAATGAAGATGCGAAACATCTCAGTTACCTGTTGCCTCATTTTGCACACATCATCTTGCCTGATGCTGCGTCGAAGAATGTCTGCTTAGTCAGCACGGATACACCCATGAGTCATGAAGACATACAAAAAGCAGCCCATCTGCCTGCTAACAACGACATGTCTAGACGTTTCTTTTCTCTTTCAGATCGTCAACCTGCAATAGAAACATATAATAGCTATAGGATTACAGCAAAAGCTTGACCTTACTCTCAAAAACCGTTTGACTATTTGACTCATATTACTGAGATTAGAGTATCTATGAGCAGAACAAACTACCAACCTCACCCTGTGTTTAATACTTTGCAGGATGTGATAGCCCATTACAAAGCCTGTTTTCAGTCTAAAGAACCTCACGTAGAAGCTACAAAATGGCTGCATGCCTGTCTAGATATAGGTCAATCACTCCCTCATTATTATCCAACAGATTATTTATTAATTCTTAATTTCTTGCACAGCTATCGAGGAAGTCCTGATACTTTTCGTGCTTATCGTCGTGATGTAGAGCGTTTACTGCAATGGAGCTGGTTTATTCAACAGCAATCTGTTTTAGATAACCGGCGAGAAGATATCGAATCATTCATGGAGTTTTGCATTCACCCTCCCAAGCATTGGATTGGTCTTAAAACCGTGAACCGCTTTAAAACCCATCAAGGCCTACCCGTGGCCAACCCGGAGTGGCATCCATTCGATGTCTCCGTTAGTAAAGCAGATAGGCAAGCTGGCAAGGTAGCAACCATAGACGACTACCATATTTCTCATAATACAATAAAAGCTTTATTTGCAGTATTGAGCAGCTTTTATCAATTCATGTGCCAAGAAGGTGCTGTAAATGCCAACCCGGTGAGCTTGATTCGTCAAAAAAGTAAATTTTTACGCAAAGACTCAACCTCTCCAATAGTACGTCGGCTCACGGATCAACAATGGCTGACGGTACTGGAGAGCACAGAAGCATTGGCTAACGAAGACCCGCAACATGAGCGAACATTATTTATGATGACCTGCCTTTACGGTATGTATCTGCGAATTTCAGAACTAGCCGCTAGTGATCGCTGGGTGCCAATGATGAATGATTTTTTTCTTGATGCCGATGAGAACTGGTGGTTTAAAACGGTTGGAAAAGGAAATAAAGCTCGGCAAATTGCAGTGAGTGAGCTCGTGTTGAATGCGTTAAAACGTTACCGCAGCTTCCTGGGTTTATCTCCCCTACCTGTTTTGAATGATAGCAGTCCTTTAATTGGGCAAACACGCAATCGACACCAGCCACTTCAAGATACCAAACGTATTCGAGTATTGGTTCAAGTGTGTTTTGATCGCGCTGCTGACGCTTTGGAGTCACTGGGATTATCATTGGATGCTGCACAATTACGCTCTGCTACAGTACACTGGTTGCGTCACACAGGCATCTCAGATGATGTCAAAGTTAGGCCTCGCGAACATGTTCGTGATGATGCGGGTCATTCATCAGGAGCTACAACGGATCGTTATATTGATATTAGTTTGCGAGAGCGAGCGCTTTCTGCAAAATTAAAGTCTCGTCCACCATCTTAGATTTTGATTGATACACAGCAACGAGGGGTAATATCGATGCCCACTTGCTGTGGTATCAGTACGGTAACACCCGCACCTTTGTTCCTTTTTGCATAAAGTTTTGACTGAGCCAAGCTGCCGTTTGTGTCTCTACTCGAACACAGCCATGGCTGGCATTGATATTAGGTAACGCATTGGATCCATGCACGGCATACCCTTTGTAAAAATGCATGGCGTATGGCATAGGAGCCCCACCATTAGGTCGAGGGTATCTGCTGGATCGATGGTATTTACTGCCTTTCGAATATACCGTGAATGTGCCACGAACTGTTTTACAGGCCCGTCCCGTATCTCTACAAAAGTTAGCTCCCCCTACGGCTTTTCCAGCGCCTATTTTGAACCCTTGATTGTTATAAATAGCAAAAGCGAGTTTTTTGGGATTAAAGACAAAGTAGCGCTGCCCCTGTGTATCAAACCAAGCCGGAAAATACTGTAAATAACTTTTGTTATCGCTGGGATTATTGGTCAGCAAAAAAGCTGGTTTACCCTTGTGGTAATAGATAGTTTTTGCGGCATAGCTTGGCAAACAGATCATCCACCCTATCACTAAGACGGCTATCGCAAGACATTTATAAAACATAATTCCCCTCCCCTTGTATTCCTTTTCAAACCTGCAATCGGACAAATATAGACCAATATAGTGTCATTATAGGTGATTTTTTCGCAGAGAGGAGGTGAAAATAGATAATTTTCACCTTTTATTAGTTACAACAGGGGGTTAGGCCTGTAAATAAATAGAGTGGGATAGGAAAGAAGGGTCAGGGTAATATGCAAACATTAAAGTACCACCCTTAATCGTATTAATCAGCTGTGTTGAGTATTTTTTGTCGACAGCAGGGCAGCCCCAACTGTTACCCACTCGATCATATTGCTTAGCAAAGGCCTTACTCACATAGGGTGCGCCGTGAACCACAATGGCACGTGACTCCGCATTATTATTATACCCTTGGTCCAGGCCCTTCAGTCGTAACGAATAACCATTATGTCCTGAATAAGTTTGCTCCGTTTCAAATAATCCTAGGCTAGTTTCTCGGCTTTGAGGGGTATTAGAAAATTTTGTTGCATCCTTCCAGCCTGTGTTTTTGCCTTGAGCAACGAGTAAGTGCATCACGACATGACTGCGACTTAAGTCGATCACCCAAAGGCGCTTCTTTGCTGAAGGCATGGAATAATCAATCACCGTTAAAAAATGCTTATTAAAACCAACACCACGTTTTTCAGCATTGGCATAAGCTTTGAGCGCTAATGATAGGACTTGTGGTTTTAGATCAGAAGCCTCTTTTAAGATAGTAGACTTAGAAATATGAGTCGTACTAGCTTGAGCAGCTGGACTAACAAGACCACTAATTAAGAGTGAAGCGTAAATAGCAAATGGCATTAAGAGTTTTCTATAAGTCATTGATTGTTATGCTTGTTTGTTGAAGAAGTCACCATAATAGCAGCACAACATTAAGAGACTATTAAAAAAACAAACTATTTGTATATTTTTTGATCAACTCGTAAGGGAGGCCCTCTTTAGATTGACGCTCGCTAGGTCTTTGAGTATAAAGTGGATAGCCACAGAAGCGCTTTAGGTATCTGATTTATATAAAGATTCACACCACGCTCACAAAAGGCTTACCTATTTTTTAATGTTGGCCTAGGAACGCCAATCTAAAGAAAGCCTATACATTAACTATAGCTGAAATTTTTAATATTTCAAGTCAAGAGTGAGTATTGTTAGTTATCTATTTGATTTTTATGACTGTCTTGGGTTTGCAACGCGAACTACTAAACTACGGCCATTGAGCTCCTTCCCGTGCATTTTTAATGCCTTTTTAATCGACTTAGGCGATTCGAATGTCACAAATCCAAAACCTTTAGAGCGACGGGATTGTGGGTGATTAATAATCCTCACCGAAGCCACTTCGCCAAACTCACTGAATACTTTTTTTAATTGGTGATCGCGCAATGAATAAGAGAGGTTACCCACATAAAGCTGTATGCTATCGGCATCGACTCCGTCATTGGAACCAACGGAACATCGTTTTTTCCGGACGATGATGAGGGTAATCAGAAGAATAAGGGCTATCGCAATTAACGCAATCCATAAAGTTGATGTCATAATAAGTCTCTACTGTTAATAATATGGCGAATAATAATAAAGCTCGGAGTCTAACGGGATTTCAGGAAAACCTCAATGGTGACGTAATAATTCCTCAGCGTTAGATTCATACCAAAAATCCACAATGGTGTGCCCCAATCGCTTACCTCGTGTTTCAAATTTAGTTTCGCTCATACGCGGATCCACGTCGCACCCTAATGAAGAGATTGCCCTTTTCTTAAATAAAGTCGACCCCCCAAGTACCTGCTCAATATGTTCAGCGTAAGGCGCCCAGTCGGTTGCTATCCTTAAGCCCCCTTTTGAAACCATCTTTTTTGCCAATAAGCTTAACAAACTAGGCTGAATAAGACGGCGCTTGTGATGTTTTTTCTTATGCCATGGGTCAGGAAATAAAATCTGCACTTGAGCTAACGACTGGTTGGCCGCGTGTTTTGTCAGCACCTCAATGGCATCGCTCTTGATCACTCTCAAATTCGTGAGCCCCATCTCAGCAGCGGATGCGACACAAGCGCCTACACCAGGAGGATGGACCTCAATACCAATAAAATTAATATCAGATCTCGAGGCAGCTAGATTGACGAGAGAATCACCCATACCAAAACCAATCTCCAACACAGTGGGAGCAGCTCGTTTAAAGCAAGCCGAGATATCTTTGAGATCATCGGTTAAGTCTATGCCATATTCTGACCAGTATTGCGATATCGCCTGACGTTGACGTTGCGTTATACGACTAGCACGAATCACAAAGCTACGAATAGGACGTCGGGATGATTGCGAAATAGTCATGGATAAGTAATACTCAGGGCCGTTTAAAAGAGGTGAGCACATTATCAACAAGCCCAATTTAACGCAAGTCTTCTGCTGACTAATGAGACCACATTCATGACAATATCGAGCTTTAGTCAACGCATCATTAACTGGTACCACCAGCATGGTCGAACAACCCTGCCTTGGCAGCAACGCTTGTCCCCTTATCGTGTGTACGTGTCTGAAATCATGCTTCAACAGACACAAGTCAATACCGTTATCCCATATTATCAAGCCTTCATGAAGCGCTTTCCCTCAATAAAATCATTAGCCCTTGCTGATCAAGATGCTGTCATGCTCCAGTGGTCAGGCTTGGGGTATTACAGCCGAGCACGCAACTTACATAAAACAGCTCAGATCATTCATAAAGAGCATCGCGGTCGTTTTCCGCGTGATTTAGACGGACTGATGGCCTTACCTGGCATTGGCCGATCAACAGCGGGTGCCATTTTATCATTATCCATGCAGATACCAGCACCTATTCT
Source organism: Coxiellaceae bacterium (assembly GCA_014238445.1). Taxonomy (GTDB): domain Bacteria; phylum Pseudomonadota; class Gammaproteobacteria; order Coxiellales; family Coxiellaceae; genus UBA9148. The sequence goes on along the minus strand of JABABC010000011.1, from coordinate 2,733 downwards.
AGATGGTAATGTTAAACGAGTTTTAGCACGCCATCATGCGATTACTGGTTGGCCAGGTCGCACAGAAACCTTAAATCAACTTTGGGCTGTGAGTGAGTCTCTAACGCCTAGCGAGTCCACACACCACTACAATCAAGCGATGATGGATATGGGCGCAACACTCTGTACGCGCAAGCAGCCACTTTGCACACAGTGCCCTGTCCACACAACCTGCCAAGCCTACAAATTAGGAGAGATGGATCGCTACCCAGGGCGAAAACCGCGCGCTAAAATACGTCGTCAAGAACACATACATCTCTTGATGCTAGAAAGCGACAAGGGTCTCTTGTTGGAAAAAAGACCTGACACAGGCATTTGGGGTGGCTTATGGTGTTTTCCAGAAAAAGTCGATATCCACAATCTGGAAGAATACTGCCAGGTTACGTATGGATTAGAGCACCTCAATCAAGATCAATTGCCCCGTTTTAAGCATGTATTCAGTCATTACGATTTATTTATTAATCCTGTAGTTGTTCGAGTCATACCATTACCTGGTAGGAAGCTGGACGATTCACAGCGAATTTGGTATACCTACGGCACAGCTTTACCGGGCGGCATTGCAAAACCGACCGCCCGCTTACTCCAACAACATAAAGAGGTAATTACATGACACGTTTAGTTTTTTGTCAAAAGCTACAGCAAGAATTAGAAGGCCTGGACTCAGCGCCCTACCCAAGCGAAGTAGGAGAACGCATCTTCAATGCTATTTCACAAAAAGCATGGGATGCCTGGCTCACTCATCAAACGATGTTAATTAATGAATATCGACTCAGTCTATTAGACCCCAAATCTAAAACGTTCTTACTAGAAGAAATGGAAAAGTTTTTGTTTGGTGGTGGAAGTAATAAACCACCAGGCTATCAAGACGACGATGCCAAGTAACCTAAGCCAGGCTAAATCCTTTTTCAAAATAGCGTATTAAACGTCACTTTAAAGTGACGTTTAGCTGTGGTGTATTGAGGTGTGAGTCGGACAGAGTAGAGTGAGCCTCGTAGGATTAAGCCCGGATACGTGCAGAATAGGACATTAAGGAATTAATCAGGCTTTCATATCTTTAACTTCTAGAGAAACACGAGAAAAAGGTTTGGAAATAGTTAGGCCAATAAGTGCTATAATAGCAGCTATAACCATGGCTATAGCAGGTGTATACAGGTTATTGTAACTGTGTATAAAATAAGTCATCACAACTGGTGAAAGCCCTCCGAAAATTGCAAACCCGACATTATAACTTACCGCTATACCGCTAAATTTAACTGATGTGGAAAATAAACTTGCAATGTACGCGCTAAAAATGCCGGCATACATACCGCCAAGTAAAGAGCAAAGTATGTAGGCCTCTAAAATATACTGTTTGTTTATTATGCTGCTGCAAAGCAGGAATGAGCAAAATCCCAAAAGAGTAATAGCAATAATAAGTAAATATTTTTTATTGAAATAATCAGATATCCAACCAAACACGCCACAGGCTAGTGAGAATATTGCTACGTTAACAAGGGTGTAGTATGAAATACTTTGGGCGCTAACATTTCCTGCTATCTTCATATAAGCAACAATATATAGAAAAAATACGCTAACGAGCATTGCTTGAGCTGCAACGATAAAAGTAGAGGCTAATAAGTTTCTGGGATGTAACTTGAAAAGTGAGAATAAGGGAACGTTATGCTTTTCTAATGTTTTTTCAAATTCCGGAGATTCAGATAGTTTTGTTCGCAAAAAATAACTTATAACAGCTAAAAAACCGCCAATAATAAAAGCAATACGCCATGCGTAATCTACGGTCATAAAATTAGTAAGCACTGCTCTAACAATATCACCCAGCAATATTCCTGAATTAATAAATAAAAATATAACCCCACAGGCTAAGCCAGGTTTTTTAGCTATATGCTCTTGTACAAAAGTGATAGCTCCTGGTATTTCTCCACCAATAGCTAGGCCTTGAACTAACCGTAAGGCTATAAAAATGTACGCAGATATATAACCCCATGATTCAACGCCAGGCAGTATTCCCATTAGTATGGTGGCCACTGCCATCATACTAATGGAAAGTATGAATGATTTTTTCCTTCCCGTTTTATCTCCAAAATGGCTGAACAGAACCCCCCCTAAAGGACGAGCCAGATAACCAGCACCGAAGGCACCAAAAGCAGATATCGTACTCAGTAACGAACTTGAACTTGGGAAAAATGTTTCACCTATAACCATTGCAAATATAGCAAATACGACAAAATCATAAAACTCAAGGGCGCCGCCAAGTCCGGAAAGTAAAATAATTTTCCAATCCTCTAATGCTGTGCTTTGCATCTTATTTATTCTCCAGTTATTTTTCCAGCAAGCTCTTTGCAAAATGCATTTACAACAATCTATTTACTTCTCACAATAATTAAGTCTCTTTCAAATGCAGCCAAAGCTGAAAAACACCAAACATTTACTTGCCAGTTGATATGGTTATATCGATATTAGCTCCTTTTCCAGTTAAAACTTTTAAGGCAATGTTTTTATCTGTAAGTTTTTGAGCAGTGCCCACAAGGTATTGTAAACTTCCCCCTAATCTATCTAACTTCCACACTACCATCGAATCACTTTCACGCAATGCTTTTAAACAAGACTATAACCCTATTTTTTTAGATAATTCATTGTCATATCCACCATTTGCATCAAGGTAGTGAACAGGCCCGGCCATTGGACCCTGACGCT
>JABABC010000178.1 GCA_014238445.1 Coxiellaceae bacterium | reverse complement strand
CTATGACAACATTAACCTGCATGCACTGGCGATCATACACCGCTACATCACCTTAGCTATCACATCGGCCAAGGTGGATGCAGCTATTATATCCATACCTTTAGGTAACGTTTTAGGGCAATTCGCCTGCGGGATGATAGCGCGTTTGAAACCGTGCTTAATGGCTTCTTTCAAGCGTTCCGACCCACTAGGCACAGGGCGAATCTCACCAGCCAAACCAATCTCACCAAATACCACTAAATCCTTCGGCAAAGGTTGATTCCTCAAGCTCGACAACACGGATAACACCAGCGCTAAATCCGCAGCCGTTTCCATAACGCGCAAGCCACCCACCACATTCAGGAATACATCTTGGTCGTGCGTTGTCACGCCCCCATGACGATGCAATACAGCCAATAACATCGCTAAACGATTTTGTTCAAGACCCACCGTAACACGTCGCGGATTACCCAAATGACTTTCATCAACCAATGCTTGCACTTCCACCAATAATGGACGACTACCCTCCCAAGTGACCATCACAGAACTGCCCGGCTTATCAGCATCATACTCTGATAGGAAAATAGCGGACGGATTATTAACCGGCTTTAAGCCTTGTTCGGTCATCGCGAATAAACCAATTTCATTCACCGCGCCAAACCGGTTTTTAACCGCACGCACCACGCGATAACGACTATCATTACGACCCTCGAAATACAACACGGCATCCACCATATGCTCTAACACACGGGGTCCTGCAATCGCCCCCTCTTTAGTGACATGCCCTACTAAGAATAAAGCTGTTCCAGTTTGTTTAGCGAAACGCACAAGGCGTGCAGCACTTTCACGTAATTGACTGACCGAACCTGGCGCTGAGGTGACGGCTTCTGTGAATACCGTTTGTATGGAATCAACCACCAGCACTTTCGGTTTGAAACGTTGCGCTTGCGCGATGATGGTTTCCACTTGTGTTTCGGCAAGTAATTGCAACCCACACGCTGACGCCCCCAAACGATGGGCGCGCATTGCTAATTGCTGTAAGGATTCCTCACCCGTGACATACAAGGCAGAAAGCCCAGTGGATAATTGACACATCATTTGCAGTAACAAAGTGGATTTACCCACACCAGGATCACCACCGATGAGCACGACAGAGCCCGAAACTAAACCACCACCCAATGCGTGATCAAACTCAGCAATACCTGTAGAGAGGCGTTGATTATCAGAAAACGTAACATCAGATAGCGGTGTAATTTGTGGTGTAACACCCGCATAACCACCTGCACGTTGGTCGCGCTTAGCGCCTGTTTCTGTAGCCTCAACTAAGCTATTCCACTCACCACAATCGGCACATTGACCTTGCCATTGATGATGCGAACCGCCGCATTGCTGACACTGATAACTGACTTTGGTTTTAACCATGCCTTGTCCTTCATTTAAGGATGGCGTAAGACCTTCGCCATCGATTTTGCAAAATACGTGATGATAATATCAGCTCCAGCACGTTTCATCGACAACAGACTTTCTTGCATCATGGCATGCTCATTCACGCACCCCTTTTCTGCTGCTGCTTTAATCATGGCAAACTCACCACTGACTTGATACACCGCTAAAGGAACACCAGGGAAACGTTCACGTAATCGTTGCACCATATCGAGATACAAACCACCGGGCTTAACCATTAAGAAGTCAGCACCTTCTTGCATGTCTTGTTCTGCTTCACGCAGCCCAATACTCGCATTCGCAGGGTTCATTTGATACCCGCGACGATCACCGTGTTGTGGTGCACCTTCAGCGGCTTCACGAAATGGATCATATAAACTGGACGCGTATTTCACAGCATAACTTAAAATCGGTATGTGAGTATAACCTGCATGATCCAGTCCTTGTCGAACAGCCGCTACCATACCATCCATCATGCCACTGGGTGCAATGATATCCGCCCCCGCTTCAGCATGACTTACAGCTTGTTGCGCCAATAAGGTTAATGTTGCATCGTTATCGACATCATCACCCCCTTTTGATGACAAGACTCCGCAATGACCATGGTCCGTGTATTCACAAAAACACACATCCGTCATAACCAGGAGATCAGGTGCTAACTGTTTTATGCGACGCACAGCCTGTTGAACCACACCACCTTCTAAGAGTGCAGCACTTCCCATAGCGTCTTTATAAGCCGGCACACCGAAGAGCATCACGGCAGGAATCCCAAGTGACACAATCTCCGCAATTTCTTCATCCAAGGCGTCAACCGGCCATTGAGTATGTCCTGGCATAGCTGAAATAGGTTGAGGCTGTGTAATCCCTGCTTTAACAAACAACGGCAACACTAAATCTTTCAACGACACCCGGTGTTCTTGCACCAAGTGGCGCAGCGATGGATGTTGTCGCAATCGACGTAAACGTTGCTGAGGAGGATCGATTGTTAATGTCATCGGTTTTACTCGCTATAAAAAAAATCCCCACAACATTGCGGGGATTTCCTTATCAATACTATTAGTATATTACTTAACAATTTTCCATTGACCATCCGCTTGCTTACAGGCGGTTCCATAACCCGTTTGTTGCTTCCCTTCAACAGTCACTGTCGTTGTATATTCACGACAATACTGATTACTGGATGACGTGTATTGTTTGGTGGGCGTTACTTTGTAGGTAATATCCGTTTGTTGGTTAGTCCACTGAGCCTGACTACCAACGGGCGTTGTTGTGATAGCGCTTTGCATGTTTTTCTGATCCTGCGCATCCATCTTCTTACCAATTTGATTACCAATTGCGCCTCCGACCAATGCACCTGCTAAGGCGCCAGCCCATTTATCATTACCACCAGTCATAGCACCACCTAACAAACCACCTAAAGCGGCACCCGTCATGGTTGCACCACCGGTGTTATTACCTGGCGTACAACCGGTCATAGTGGCAGCTGCCAATAATGCAGCACAGGCGTAAGTCATTAACTGTTTCATGTTTATCCCCTTGGTTTAATGTTCAATCAATCGATCAGATACTTTAAAAAGTTGGTCCCATGGTACACAGTCTCCCTATTTCACGCAATCTCGCCCCCACAGTGTTCATAAATCAACCAATCCATCACCAACCTTGCGCAATGCTAGATAACCCGTTAATTTAATGACTATAATTTAGCGATTCATGAACAGCGCTTATGACAGAACTCACACTACTGCCCTTTATCCTCTTTCTTGTCGTTATTGTGACATCAATGGCTGAGCGCATTAACATCCCCTACCCCCTACTCTTAGTCTTAACAGGGCTTGCCGTTGGTTTTTTACCTGGCGTTGCGATCTGGCACCCACCCCCTGAAACGATCCTCGGTATCTTTCTCCCACCGATTCTCTTTTCAGCAGCTCGACTCATTGCCTGGCGAGACATTCGTGATCACCTCTATCGAACCATTGCCTCACTGTCTGTCTTACTGGTCATTTTTACTATGATTGTCACGGCTACGGTTCTGAACTACTTCCTTCCTGACATGAACTTAGGTGCTGCATTAGCCTTAGGCGCCATCATCGCACCGACAGACACAGTAGCTGCCTGTAGTATTATGCAACGGATGAATGTGAAGCAACATATCATTCGTACCGTTGAAATTGAAAGCTTATTCAATGATGCCATGGGGATTGTGTTGTTTAAAATTGCACTCAGCTATATCTTTTTTAGCTCCCTCACCAATGCCATGACCAGCACGCACACGATATGGATAGCCTTAGGGGGTATCGGTACTGGGATTGCTTTTGCCTATTTCAGCAGCATTATTGTCGATTTCTTCTTACTGGATGCTACCAGTGAACTGCCCATTATTATGAACCTTGTTCTTGCGTATGTTTCTTACTTATTTGCAGACCAAATTGGCGCTTCAGGTGTATTAGCCGTAGTGAGCGCTGGCTTATTTCATCGCCGAACAGAAGGTCAGTTCTCAGCTCAAAATAGACTCGCCGCAACCAATGTTTGGGATACCTTGCTCTTTTTCCTCAATGGCATCATTTTTATCGCCATTGGTATTCAGTTTCCTGCCTCCCTGAATGCCGTTAGCAGTCTACCGCACAGCACGTTATTCTTCGCTAGCAGCTTAACGATCCTCACGCTTTTGTGTTTACGGTTTATCTGGATATTCATTACTACGGTCATCCAACAACGCTGGGGGCGCCATAAGCACCCAAATCAAACACAACCGGCACTCTGGCAATCTGTCATTATCACCTCCTGGTCTGGCATGCGAGGCCTTGTGTCTTTAGCGCTTGCGTTATCCCTCCCCTACGCACTGCCCGATAACACCGCATTTCCCTATCGTGACTTATTGATTTTCCTGACTTTCATCACCATTCTATTCACTCTCCTCGTCCAAGGTTTAAGCTTGCCGTGGGTGATTAAGCGTCTAGAAGGTAATCAAAGTGACGCCCAAGAAGCCGAGCGCATTGCCACCATTTACAACCTATTAACGGAGAAAGCGATCGCACGCATGCAAGAGCAATGGACACAGAAAGATGCTTACTCCTTATCCGCTAAAGAAATGGTCAAACATTACTACATCAACCGACAATCACAACTAGCGATCAAGTCACAAGAAGACAGCACTAAAGCTATGGTTCACATTATTAAAGAAGCACGAGAATTGTTGTCACAAATCCTGGCCTACGAACGCAGTTTGCTCAACAAGCTCCGTCACCGCGGTGATATCAGCGAAGAGATTTTTATTAAACTACTCCGCAAGATCGATCGCGATGAAGTGGGATTTGAGTCTTATCATTAAAAACCAACCTCTCAACAGTGACCTGATCAGTAGGATTTCAACAGAACCCTTATTGCCCTTAATGATTCTTGTCAGCTGCTGGAAATTTCACCTCAATATGATACGATGCCAACTCACTTGAACGAGACATAGTACAAAGGAATCTGATATGCGAGCTCTACTGCGTAAACGCACGTTTCACTCTCTTCTTGCCGGTATGGCTTTTTTCACCAGTACTACCATCATGGCAACGCCCCAACCAACGAACCCACCGGTAGCGAGTGCTCCCGCTGCTTTAATTCCTTCAGCACCCAGCATCGATGCAAAAGCGTACATCCTGATGGATGCCGACTCTGGAAAAATTTTAGCCAGCAAGGAAGCCGATAAAGCCCTTCCACCCGCCAGCCTCACCAAGCTGATGACGCTGTATGTCATTTCTGAAGCGCTCAAACAAGGCCAAATTCATTTAGATGACCCCGTTCGCATTAGCAAAACGGCTTGGCAGCGTGGCGGCTCTCGCATGTTTGTTGAAGTGGGTTCCCAAGTACCCGTTCAAGATCTCATCCATGGAATTATCGTGGCTTCAGGTAATGACGCTTGCGTTGCGATGGCTGAGTACATTGCCGGTTCCGAAAAAGGCTTTGCTGAACTCATGAATCAAACAGCACAAGGCTTAGGCATGACACATTCACATTTCGTGGATTCAACGGGCCTCCCTAACCCCAAACACACCTCAACACCACACGATTTAGCCATCCTCTCTCAAGCCTTGATCAATAACTTCCCAGATGACTATGTCTGGTATAGTCAAAAATGGATCAAATACAACAACATTCGCCAGCCCAATCGTAATCGTCTCTTGTGGCGAGACCCCTCCGTCGATGGCCTAAAAACTGGCCATACTAAAGCGGCTGGCTATTGCCTCATTAGCTCCGCGAAACGTAACGATATGAGACTCGTTTCTGTTGTGATGGGAGCACCATCTGACGCCGCTCGCAGCGATGATTCGCAAGCGCTCTTAAACTGGGGTTTTCGCTTCTACGAAACACACACGCTGTATAGCTATAACAGCCCGGTTACAAGCAGCCGCGTCTGGTTGGGCGAACACAAAATGATTAACTTTGGCGTCAACAACACCGTTGCCGTTACGATCCCTAAAGGCATGTACCCACACCTTGAAGTGAATGTTGACCTTCCTAAAACCCTTAAAGCACCCATTCAAGCAGGTCATACCTATGGCAGCATCAACGTCTCACTGAATGGCCAAACCATCACTAAGACGCCATTAATAGCTCAAAGCAATGATCCTGAAGCAGGGTTTTGGTCTCGCATGGGCGACCACATTGCAATGACATGGCACGGTTGGTTTAGCTAAGGGCGTTTCGATGGATATAGTCTATATCAATGGTCAATTTCTTGCTCACGATGAAGCCACGATCTCTATCAAAGACCGTGGCTTTCTCTATGCGGATAGCATCTACGAAACACTACCCATTGAACAAGGCCGCTGCCTCTCGCTACCCGATCGTCTGAGCCGACTCCATACGAATCTAGCGCACCTAGGCATTAAAGCACCCAACACGAATGACGAATGGAACGACATCTTAAGCCAACTGATTGTTCACAACGATGCCCAGTCGGGTCGATATTACATCTATCTACATGTAACGCGAGGTGTCTCACCCACTCGACAACTGCATATCCCTGACAACATAACACCAACTATCATGGCTTTTATGGGGGAAGTTTCCACAGAACAATCCGAACACTATCAACGTGGCTTTCGAGTCATTACTATCGAAGACAGTCGACGACGTGACTGCTTTATTAAATCAACAGGCCTACTGCCCACTATTTTGGCATTCGATCAAGCGCAACAAAAAGCCGTTGACGATATCATCTTTCAACATCAAGGCTATGCGCTTGAGAGCTCAAGCAGTAATCTATTTATCGTTAAAGACGAGCGTCTAATCACTCCGCCCGCCAATTACCAAATCATTAACGGCATCACACGACAAACCGTTATCAAGCTAGCTAAGACTTTAGAGATTGAGTGTGAAGAACAGCTAATCAGCTTAGATCAATTACGACAGGCTGATGAAATTTGGTTAACCGCATCGAATAAAGACATTGTGCCAGTGATAGCACTTAACAACCAACGCATCGGCAATGGTAAAGCCGGGCCATTATGGCAACAATTTCATGCTGCATTACAAACCCATAAAATAACGCACAGCACTTTATTAACTCCCCCACCGACTGGAGATGAACTCATGACAGAAGACACTCAGAAAAACTCTTCACCACTGGAATTCCCCTGTGAGTTTTTTGTAAAAATCATCATGAAAAACAGTGAGGATTGTGAAGAAAAAGTAACGGCCATTATTCAACGGCACTTTGATCAATTCAAGGCTGATGGGCTCAGCCTACGCCCCAGCAAAAACGACAACTACCTAGCTTTCACAGCTAAGTTACACGTCCCAGAGCAAGCCCAGTTAGATGCACTCTACAAAGATCTCAGTGATGAACCTGAAGTGCTTATGGCGCTATAGATAAAAAACTCAATAGCGCTAAGCCATGACAGTGAAATCAGTCACTTCCAATTTACAGTTAATTGGAAACACCTAAAAATTCCCACTGACAGTGTTCTTTTGCCCTAATGGCTGCTGCCAACCACCGTCGTCTTCGACGCGTTTAGCGGGCGGTAAATGGGGCTCGTCCGCATTGCCTCCAGTGTTGAACAACCAAAATTTTTCTAGCAAGTCCGCCGAGAAGAAGGAGGAAGAAGCAACATCCGGAGGAAGAGCAACCTTCGTAGGAAGAACAACCTCCGAACCTTCAGTATAATCAGAATTGAGAAGGCAGTCTTGATACTTTTTAATTGCACTCACCATTGTCTCCATGCCATCCACCACAATTGGAGGTGCTGACTCACGAGGATATAACTGGCCTATATAAATCTTCGGAGATAGAGGGTAATACGGAGAACCTGAAGGCGTCAGCAAGCATTCAACATCCTTTAGAAAATGATCACAACGGCGATGACTCACCTGATCACTCACCAACGCTTGGTAAAAACCATAGGGCAAGTCCTGGTCACCGAACAAACCCAACGACTTCATCACTTTCTTAAAGGGCTGAACAAAGCATCTGTCTTTTTTGAGGGCTCGAGCAACATGAAACATATAATCGGGGCACCTATTCAAGAGGTCTTCGTTTGCAAACCCCTGCAGTGATTTACCCTTAATTTTATGCCGGTATAGTGTATTTGACATGTTATCGCTATCATTAAAATTAGGTATTTTATCTAATTTAATGCTTTCTATATGCTGACACAGAACATCAAAACCCTCTTTAATATCAATCGCCATATTAGCTAAAGTAGTACGCGTATCATCATCCAAATAGAGTAACCGATCTAATTGTTCTTTATATGGCTCTCTATTGAGTATCATGGCTTGCTCGGCTACCTCGGCTTTCTTTATCATGGCTACCTCGGCTACCTCAGTTACCTCCCTAGCACGATCTCCCTGACAAATAATTGTTTCGACATCCTTCCTAATAGCCCTCAGAAGACCATCAAATGTATCGCTATCTAATGCTTGTTTCAAACCATCTAACCGACCTATCTTCGTCAAATGGTATTGAATAAACTCTTCTGAAGGAGTCGATTTCGCTGCTTGCTGTTTGATCGTCATGTAATAATCTCGCAAAGCTTGTGATGAAAGGTATTGCTGGATTACTGATGTCTTATCGCTGGAGGAATCGGGCAATTTGGCTAAATGACAACAAAAATTCTCAAAGTGTAGATCATCAACCGAGGTGGCTGATCCTACGTCAGCTACTTGTTTGAAATAAGTATGATCGCTCACTGTCAACTCGCGCTCCTCCTCGTCAGCCCAGCGAAGGTTTTTCTTTGCCTTCGATTTTTGATCAAGGCTCTTTATAGCTAAAGGCACTGAATTCGATGGAGAATTGACTTGACTGTCCTGACCGTTGCTTTCCTGAACGCTATTGTGTAATAACCGATCTCCCTCCTCTTCACCACTCGCTGGTGTTGCCTTGTCTTTAACCTCTACCCCAGTACAGTCTGCAACCTCTTTATTTCCGTTAACGGCGTTTTTTTGACAGTACTGATAGGTCAAATAACCACAGGCTACTACGCCTACAAGCAGCGATCCCGCTGCAAGACCCCAACCCAGTGGGCTTGAACACAGCGCACTCATTCCTAATAAGAAAGTTGCACCCACTATGTAACTATACACGCCAGTAACGGCTACAGGAGCAACTAAACCCACTACAGCTACAGAACTCGCAACAGGGTGACGCTTAATGACGCTCAATGCCAAACGGTTTTGTTTTTGCTGTGAAACTGTAACGTTGCGTTCCTTTAGCTTTACTGGACTTTCACGCTCTCCCTCCACATGGTTTTTAAAATCAGCTTCAAAATCAGTTAATCGATACACTAACAAACAGTGATTATAGTATGTAGTGAATGCATTAATTTGTGCTTCAGTTGCTTCAGTTGCTTCAGTT
>JABABC010000012.1 GCA_014238445.1 Coxiellaceae bacterium | reverse complement strand
TTCGCTTCCAAAATATCATCTGCATGGCGAGGGAAAGAAATCGCGATATAACTGACGTTTTGCTGAACGGCAAAGTGTAAGTCCTCACGGTCTTTATCAGTTAATGCCTTCGCCGATAATCCACCACCTTGACGATTAATCCCTTTATGATTTGACAGTACCCCCCCTGCTACGACATTACAGTGGATTTTGGCACCATCAACTTCCACCACAGTCATGGAAATTTGCCCATCATTAAGGAGTAAAACATCACCTTCAACGACATCTTTAGGAAGGTCTTTATAATCAATCCCAACTGACTGTTGATGACCCGCATCTTCATCTTGCTCTGCATCTAACGTAAATTGATCACCCGTATTAAGCTCAATAGGGCCCTTTGAAAAATTCGCTACCCGTATTTTAGGGCCTTGCAAATCAGCAATAATACCCACATAAATATTCATTGCCTTAGCCGTTTGACGTGTCCACTGTATCCGTTGCAGCTGCTCAGCATGCGTACCATGAGAAAAGTTTAACCGGACAACATTCACCCCCGCTTTAAACAGAGCTTCTAATTTCTCAAGGGAGTCCGTTGCTGGACCTAGTGTCGCAACAATCTTAGTACGGCGTTCGCTTGCTATGTTATTCATACGTTTTTACCCATTGTTTTAAACTGTGAATAGCGGGCAACTCTTTTCCTTCGATATACTCTAGAAAAGCGCCTCCGCCCGTGGATATATAAGAGATCTTATCCTGCAACTGAAACTGATCCAATGCTGCTAAGGTATCACCACCACCCGCTAATGAATAGGCTGCACTCTTAGCAATCGCTTGTCCCAGCGCTTTTGTTCCAGCCGCAAAGGCAGGGAATTCAAACACACCGACCGGGCCATTCCATACAATCGTTTTAGCCTCCGCCATCTGCAGTTCATAGGTGGCTGCTGTTAACGGACCCACATCCAAAATTTGATCATCACTCTCAATCGCATCCAATGACTTGATGACAGCAGCGGCATCCTGTGAAAAAGACTTCGCCACTGAAACATCCCGAGGTAATGGAATCTTGACACCTCGTTCCTGAGCCTTAGTCATAATCTGTTGAGCCATCTCTAAATAATCCGGCTCATACAATGAAGCACCCACCGACACACCTGAAGCTGCAAGAAAGGTATTGGCAATCCCGCCTCCCACTATCAGCACATCCACTTTATCCAACAGCGTTTCTAATACCATCAATTTGGTAGACACTTTAGAACCACCAACAATAGCCACCAAAGGTCGCTCGGGGGCCTGCATTGCCTGACTAATCGCATCCAACTCCGATAACAATAATGGGCCGGCACAAGCGATCGGCGCATAGTGAGCTACACCCGCTGTGGAGGCTTGCGCACGGTGCGCAGTCGCAAACGCATCCATCACAAACACATCACATAACGCGGCCATTTTTTTCGCGAGGTGGTCAGCATTTTCCATTTCACCTATCTCAAAACGCACATTTTCACACAAGACCACGTCACCTGGCTGAATCTCAATGCCGTCTACCCAGTCTCGAACATAACGCACAGGATGAGATAAAGCCTTTGATAAATACGCAGCAACAGGCTCCAATGATAATGCGGGATCATACTCACCGGCTTGAGGTCGCCCAACATGGGACATCACCATCACAGCGGCTTGTTGCTGCATCGCATAGTGAATCGTGGGTAATGCCGCACGAATGCGCGCATCCGAAGTTATCTGACCATGATTAAAAGGAACATTTAAATCTTCCCGAATCAAAACACGTTGATGCTTTAATGGAACATCAAAAATAGAGGAGATTCTCATCAAGGCACCCTTGTCTGATGATTGAAGGGAAAAAGCCTACTCCAGTTCCCCCTTATTCGCAACTGGCTACACTACACTACTGCTGGTACTGGAGCCTTGTCACGATGAAACCATTGCCAATAGTCCGTGAGTGCATCTTCCAAGGTATGCATTTTATGTGAACACCCCAGGGCTCGAAAACGCTGCATGTTCGCTTCTGTAAAACTTTGATACGCACCTTTTAAGTGCTCCGGAAAAGGGATATACCGACATTCACCCTCCCCATTAAGACGCAGCAAGGTATGAGCGATATCATTAAAACTACGTGATTGACCTGTACCACAATTATAAATGCCTGACACCTGAGACTTCCAGCACCATAAGATAATGGATACCACGTCTTTCACATAAATAAAATCACGACGTTGCTCACCATCCGCATAGCCATCACTGCCTTCAAATAACTGTACCCTTCCCTGTGTTTGAAGTTGATTCATCATGTGCCAAGGCACCGATGCCATACTGCCTTTATGCATTTCATTGGGACCAAAGACATTAAAATAACGCAAGCCAACCACCGGACTTTGGAACGCTTGCCACCGCTGCTTCACATAACCATCAAATAACCACTTAGAATACCCATAGACATTTAATGGTTGCTGAATCAAGGCATCATCATCGAGAAACTCTGTGTCTGCTCCATAGACTGCAGCACTTGAGGCGTAGATCAATGGAATCTGATGCTTTGTGGCATATTCTAATAAGACTTTTGAATACTCGTAATTATTGTTCATCATGTATCGACCATCCCACTCCGTGGTTGTCGAACAGGCCCCTTGATGAAAAATCACTTCAATGGATTCATCGAACTCATTAGCTAATACCCGTGCTAGAAAGTCGTCTTTATCGAGATAATCTGCGTATTGAGCTGATGCCAAATTACGAAATTGATGGCCATTGGTTAAGTCATCGACCGCCAAAATATCAGTTCGACCCAGGGTATTTAAACCTTGCATCAACTGACAACCAATAAACCCAGCTGCTCCAGTAACAACAATCATGAGACACACTCCGTTTGAATTTTTTCAATCACACCCGTGGTAGAACAGTTCGGCTGTAATGGTATGGTTAACACTTGGCCACCTTGCTGCCACACAGCCTGTGAGCCCGCAATCTGTTCTGGTTGATAATCACCGCCCTTCACTAAAATATTAGGTGCGACAGCTTCAATTAATCGTGCAGGGGTATCTTCAGAAAAAGCCACTACCCAATCGATACACTGTAACGCAGCCAATACCCGCATACGGGCTTCTAACGTGTTAATAGGACGTGAACGACCTTTTAGTCGTCGCACAGAGGCATCATCATTCACCGCAATGATCAAACGGTGACCTAAGGCTTTAGCCTCCTCCAAATACTCCACATGCCCTGGGTGCAGTAAATCAAAACAACCATTTGTCATCACGATGCTCTCACCAGCCACTTGTTGATGCTTCACCAACGAAAGCAACTGAGCTTCACTCACACACTTAGATGCCGACCCCGACTTTGATAATGCTATTTGCAATTGATCCGTGGTCACTGCTGTCGTCCCCACTTGGCCAACCACCCAACCGGCAGCCACATTAGCTAGTCGAACAGCATCCGCTAGGGATTGTTTAGCTGCCAAGCTTGCCGCAATGGTTGCAATCACGGTATCGCCAGCCCCTGTCACATCAAATACTGCTTTAGCACGCGTTGGGATATGCAGTGGCTCACTGCCCTGGGTTAATAACAGCATCCCATTGTGACCTAATGTAATGAGCAAGGCTGATAATGCGAGCGTCTCTATCAAAGATTGACCCCGTTCAATCATGATATCCCTGGAATCACATGAGCCAACTACGGCTTCAAATTCCTTCTGATTAGGCGTGATTAACGTGGCGCCATGATATCGTATGAAATCTTCGCCTTTAGGATCAATCAACACAGGGATACCACGATCACGTGCCTGTTGAATCAACGCTTGAGGCTGAGAGACAGCCCCTTTGCCATAATCGGAAATCACTAAAACATCTGTATTATCAAGAAGTTCAGGTGTAGCTTGGCTGATTTTCAAGGCGGCGCCTGAGGGTAAAGGCGCTTCGACATCCACACGCAATAACTGTTGGTGATGACTTAATACACGGTGCTTGGTCATGGTTGGGAAGTGAGGCAATGCCACCAAAGAGGACTCAACCCCTTTATTTTTAACTATATTACTCAAACACCGGCCATTTTGATCGTCACCAATAACCCCTAATAACTGCGTTGAACACCCTAGTTCTGCCACGTTCATAGCGACATTAGCCGCACCACCAGCACGATTGTGAGTTTCCTCAACCAATACAATGGGTACTGGAGCTTCTGGCGAAATACGGTTAGTCGCGCCATGAGAATAATGATCTAGCATGACATCACCCACGATGGTGACACGTGCCTGTTCGAAAAAAGGTAATATCATAGCCAAGCCTGGTTATTTATTAAGCACATCAAAGCAACTCCCACTGTCAATGGGGCAACATTATGCCAGCATCACTGGTGAATTTCAAAACAGTTACGTCAATTCTGCTGGATTTTTCAAGATCAAGCGCTAAGGCGTTTTTTCCATATTTTAATCACGCCGATAAGACTAATGACTATCCACGCCACTTCAATAAAAAAAGTTGCAATATTCCAATGTTCAATTAAGGAAAATAAAATCATCAAAGCACCCAAAATATTCATCCATTGATATCTCAAGGAATACTGATTGAGTACGCCTATATTTAAAAGCACATAAGCCACTAACACAATGACCACACCACACATCCCAACTATTTCATAACTATCTAACACAAGTACTCCTCTAAAAATTATGGCTCACCATGCTAACACAAGCGTAAAAACGCTAACAAAATCTATCTGGGGCATATTAAACATTGTAACGCCAGATTACAAAGAGGTCAGATGAGAGAGTGCCAAATCCACTCGAATATCGGTATTAGCTATAGGATGACCGGACACAGGGCGATTAAATAAGTCCGCACTACGGTTAACCACTAATCGTTCCGCGGGCAAAGGAAAAGGCAACATTAAAACACCTTGTTCTTGCTGAACTTGCTTCATTTCAGAGTGCAAATAAGCCAGCCCCCAGCGTGATAGTAACATGAAGAAGGAATAGGCATAGCCGCCCATCTTAATAGATCGACCTGGTTGAAATAAGTTACCCTCTATCGCCTGCTTAAATTTTACAATGAATGTCTTAAACTCATCTTTATATTGACGTGCCTGCGTTCTACCTTGATGTTGTGTCGCAATGTGATCAATTTGATTGATTTTTTTAAGCCCCTCCTCAATGATTTTGACTACCTGTATTGCGAAAGGACTGGTTCGCATTTTAAGGCGAGCTTTATCTTTGTACTCATCAAAAACCAACTGATGTGCTAACACATAGAGGCGAAATTGCATCTTCTCCTCAAAAAATACACTGCGATCAGATCGATTTGATGAAAACGCATAGTGTATCACTGATCTCAAATCATGAATCAATTTTTCAATAGTGAACTGGTCATGGTCATTCAATAATATCCGAGCCATCGCGGTCATCACTGGATTATCCACATTAAACTGCTTATCGTTGTGGCCTAAAATTCCAGAGATACTATCAATAGTCTCAGATAAATACGGCATGGTACGGTGTTGTTGATCCAACTGCCTAAAGCACTGCAAACGCTTATTCGTATTTTCCAGAATGGCTCGACTAAATGGCGTATTAAACAGAGCATTATCACTGACACCATCAATCATGGCCAATGATAAATCCACCATCAAATTCAACCACCACAAGGACGGTGAGACATGAAAAACCGCTAATTTTGATTGAATTTTCTCCCAACGCGTCAAACAGTCCAGCAAGAAATCCACCAAATCATTTAAGGTGGAAACATAAAAAATAACCCCTTCATCTATTGCATCGCCCACCTGAAAAAGCATTGACCGATTGGCTCTAATCAATGATTTAAAATTCTCATACTCATTTAAACTCATCATCATCGCTGCGGCATATTCCTTACCAATCAACTTCACTAAGTCTTTTTTCCAGTCTGTATACAGGATGGAATTAAATAACTTTACCGCTTGATCACCTATGATTTGTATGGCTATTTTTTTTTTAATAGCCTTAGATAAGCTATTTAAATAGCCACTGAGTTGTTGATAGTGCGATCGCCAATCAAACTCAGGAACACGACTGGCATAAGTATCAAAAGTCGGTTTGTGTTCCTCACAAGCATCACAGAGGCGATTCACTTCGTAATACTCAATGCCCGGTAAACAAAACGATTGCCAGAGCTCTTGGTAATATCCCACCACCTTATCAGTAATAGCATTTAACGTGATAGAAAATAATTGAACATGAGTTGGCGAACTATCTTGAGTTATCTGGGCAATTAATACAATCATCACTTGTGCCACCCATGCAGCCTGACTAATCTTTTCTCCCATACCAGTAGTCACTCGCCTAAATGTCTTCAAAGCCTCATCAAAAGCTGGATCACGCGCCATTTTGAGCGCCTCTTGCAAACCCGGGTCTGAGACACGCACCTTCAACAAAGGCTTAGGTGGGAAACAACAACTCAACAATAAACGCGCCAAAAAAGACTGCGCTTCAAGGTGCTCATCTGGCCGC
>JABABC010000013.1 GCA_014238445.1 Coxiellaceae bacterium | reverse complement strand
AGTGCAGCACCTTTTGTACCGCGTTCGTCTTTTTCAACCTGAACGACGACTTCTTGGCCTTCTTGTAAGAGTTTTTTGATGTTAGCTTCGCTGATATCACCCTCAAGCTGCGTAACGAAGTACTCTTCGGAAATTTCTTTAACCGGTAGAAAGCCATGTTTTTCGCTGCCGTAGTTAATAAAAACAGCGTCCAGGTGAGGCTCAATACTGGTGATGATTCCTTTGTAGATGTTGGATTGTTTTTGTTGTTGTTCGGCATGTTCGATGTCGAGATCAATCAGTAGGCCGTCGTGTGTAATAGCAACGCGCAACTCATCACGCTGAGTGGCGTTAATTAGCATTTTATTCATTGTCAAAACCTTGTTTGTAAGGCGCTCAACTGTGTACTATCACAGGTTCGCCATCCGTTAGGAAAAACCTAACTGTATCAATTCTTTTTCCGTCAGGTGTTGAATCTGAATCGGGTATCCTTTCTCTAACATTGATGTGAGGACGTGAATTGTTTTTATTAATCTTGAGCGCCGCTAAAAATTCATACAATAACTAACACATTGTTTCTAAAACGATTTAAACATGTTTGTTTAAATGACTGGTGTGCTAGTCGACTTATTCAATCATTGTGTTTTGGGGGACATATCGGTAAATTCACACCCCAAATCGATAACAGCACGAACTATAGCAGTGTTTTGTGACTTCAGCAATATAAGGTTCCCTTCTGATTGGTCAAAATACCGTGCGAATGTTGTTAAGTTATTAGTTTAACTGATTGTTTTTAAGTAATTTTTAATTGGTTGTCATCGGTTAGTGAGAGGAGGTGAGTAGTGAGTGTGCAATGCGTAACAGTAGACGATACTTCAGATAATCAACGTGTGGATAATTTCCTTTTTCGACATTTGAAGGGGGTGCCTAAAAGTCGTATTTATCGAGCATTGCGTCATGGTGAAGTCCGTGTGAATAAAAAACGTGTTAAAGCACATACACGACTGCAGGTGGATGATGTTGTTCGAATACCACCCATTGCTACCGCTGATAGGGCGCCTTTGGAAGCCCCGTCATCGGCCTTGTCAAGCCACTTGCAGTCCCGTGTGGTGGTGGAAACAGATCGTTATTTAGTGATGGACAAGCCTTCGGGTATGCCTGTACATGGTGGCAGTGGTAGTCGCGCAGGGCTGATTGAGTTAATGCGCCTGATGCGAGGAGAGGGCGCTGGTTACCTGGAGTTAGTGCATCGATTGGATAAGGCCACCTCTGGGTGTTTATTGTTAGCTAAGGAGCGCACATTTTTGATGCATTGCCATGATATGTTAACCACGCGTCAATCATGCAAGACTTACCAGGCTTTAGTGATGGGGCGCTGGGAAGGCGGTGAGCGTCGCGTGGAAGCACCGTTGCTGCGTTATCAGCGTGCTTGCGGCGAGTCTGCTGTGCGCGTTGATGAGGCGGGCAAGCCTTCTGTGACACTCTTTAGACCCCTACAGTATTTTGAGCAAGCAACCTTGGTTGAGGTGATCCCTGTGACGGGGCGTATGCATCAGATTCGTGTTCATGCTGCGCATTTAGGGCAACCCATTGCCCAGGATGACAAATATGGCTCCAGATCTTTTAATCAAACTATCAAGTCATTAGGGTTGAATCGGTTATTTTTACATGCAGTGAGTATGGTTTTTCCCCAGATAGCAGATGAGCCTCCTTTTGGGGTATGCGT
>JABABC010000014.1 GCA_014238445.1 Coxiellaceae bacterium | reverse complement strand
TATTACCGTCTATGTTCGTAAGCAAGACTGTACGTTTTCTCACGCACTGGGTCCTAATGCTTCTGCCGATGCGGTTTATGCTCAATGTGGTGAGACCTATCCAGATCAACTCACAATTGCTGTTGATAGCCAGCCAGGCGATGGAGCGATAATCGAAAGGGGTTCGGAAATAACACAACAGGATATGTTGGGAGATAGCGAGGGTTTCGTGGTATCGCTTGACTCGGGAAGAGGAGACGGAAGCATACCTGCAATTGTGCCGTTTTCGTATCCCGGACTAGATTGCAATTAAAATAGACGGCTATCGAGGATCTTGCTGATCAAAAGCTCTTATTGGGAATGATCTGGCCTTAATCGGAGGGTTGTTTCATAGTGACTTTTGAATAGGGACGTCATTTATTTCAGTAGCTTCAGTCGTTTAATTGTCTTTTTCTAACAGTCCTTCCCAGCGTTGATAATGCGTTTGTAGTTGTGACTCGAGTTGTTCGAGCTTGTTTAAGATGGGTTGAGTGATATCACTGGGTTGTTGGTAGAAGCCAGGTTGATTGATTGTGACTTGAAGGGTTGCTAATTTTTCTTCGAGGGTTTCAATTTTTGCAGGTAACTTATTCAGTTCTTTGCGTTCGTTGTAGGATAATGGGCTTTTTTTGGTTTCAGCGGTAGAGGCTTGTTTTTCAGGGGCCTTGGGTGAATCGGTAAAATGATCCATGTGTTCAGTGATATGACCGTGCTTGTCAAAATGATAGGTTTGTGTGACTACGTTTTCAATAAAGGTGCGATCATGGCTGACAAGGATTACGGTACCAGGAAATTCCACTAAGTAATGTTCTAGTAATTCTAAGGTTTCAATGTCCAAATCATTGGTGGGTTCATCAAGCACTAAACAGTTGGCAGGTTGTGAAAAGAGTTTAGCGAGTAACAGGCGATTGCGTTCACCACCTGAAAGCGTGCGAATTTGGCTGCGTGCTTGTAGCGGTGAGAATAAGAAGTCTTGCAAGTAACTCATGATGTGTTTGGTTTTGCCTTGCGTTTCAATGTGAGAACGTCCTTCAGCGACAACATCCATTGGGGTTGCGTCTAAATCTAAGCTATGTCGGTGTTGATCAAAGTAAGCAATTTCCAGTTGTGTACCTAGTGTGACCTGGCCTTGATCCGGTTTAAGTTGACCGAGCAGGCAACGAATCAGTGTGGTTTTCCCACAACCGCTGTGGCCAATAATGCCAATTTTATCATGACGCTGAATAATGCATGAGAAGTCCCGGATGATCGGTTTGCCTTCGAAGCTCAAGCTGATGTGTTCGGCGACACAGACTTGTTTGCCGCTGTTGGCCTGTTCTTGAGCGTTGAGTTTGACTTGGCCGCGCTGTTCGCGACGTTGTGCGCGTTCGCGACGCATTTGTTGGAGTGCGCGTACGCGTCCTTCATTACGTGTGCGACGGGCTTTAATGCCTTGACGAACCCATCGTTCTTCTTGTGCGAGGCGTTTATCAAATAAGGCGTTTGCGCGCTCTTCGGTTTCCAGTTGTTGTGTTTTATGTTGCAAGAAACTCTGGTAATCACCAGCCCATGTGGTGAGTTCGCCACGGTCTAATTCAGCGATATGGGTGGCAACGTTTTGTAAAAAGCTTCGATCATGGGTAATGAGGATGCACGTTAGTGAGGAGCGTATTAAGAAAGCTTCCAGCCATTGAATGGTTGGCATGTCCATGTGGTTGGTGGGTTCGTCTAATAAGAGCACATCGGGTTCTTGAATTAAGGCCTGTGCTAACAGACAGCGACGCACCTCTCCACCAGAGAGGTCTTGCATATGAGCATCAGCTGGGAGTTGAAGCTCTTGAAGAATCCGATCAATGGTGTGTGATGAGCTCCATGCTTGATCGGTTGATAAGCTGGCGGCTAAAAAATCCTGCACGGTTCCACTCAAGTCTAGTGGAACATCTTGTTGCAGTGCTGTAATGGTGTGAGCTTGACCTTCCACAAGGCCAGTGTCAGGTTGCAGGGTTTGTTGGATGACTTTGAGTAAGGTGGATTTACCCGTGCCATTGCGACCAATCAGGGCGATACGTTGTTTTCGTAATACCTGCAATGAGAGGTCATTGAATAAGGGGGCTTCAGCGAAGCTTAAGTGAATGTTTTTTAATTGAATAAGTGCCATGGGCGCGAGTGTATCATACGCTGGAACCTTGCAAAACCGCTTTGATCCAGTATGATTCGGGTTCTTTCTGGTTTGCTTGGGAGGCTATTATGACCAACATTGGTACAGATCGCATTGGGTTAAATGATCCTTTATTAATCATCGCGGGGCCGTGTGTGATTGAGAGTGAAGACTTGGTGATGCAAGTTGCCACCGAGCTCAAGGCCATGACAGAGCAGCGCAATGTCCCATTTGTCTTTAAGGCCTCGTTTGATAAAGCTAATCGCTCTTCTATTAATAGCTTTCGCGGGCCCGGTTTAGAAAAAGGCTTGGCTATCTTGGAAAAGGTCAAAAAGACCTTGAATATTCGTGTGTTAACCGATGTGCATGAAGATACGCCTTTAGATGAAGTGGCATCTGTGGTGGATGTATTGCAAACGCCCGCTTTCTTATGTCGCCAAACAAACTTCATCACTAAGGTGGCTGAGTGCGGGTTGCCTGTGAACATCAAGAAGGGGCAGTTTTTAGCGCCACAAGATATGTTGCACGTGGTGACTAAAGCCCGATCTACGGGTAACCCCAATATCATGGTCTGTGAGCGTGGTGCTTCCTTTGGTTATAACAACTTGGTATCGGATATGCGTTCTTTAGTGATTATGCGTGAAACCCAAGCACCGGTGATTTTTGATGCGACACATTCCGTTCAAATGCCGGGTGGTCAAGGTTCTACTTCAGGTGGTCGTCGTGATTTCGTGCCTGTTCTAGCGCGCGCAGCCGTTGCTGCGGGTGTGAGCGGCGTCTTTATGGAAACGCATCCTAATCCTGATGAAGCGCTCAGTGACGGGCCTAATTCCTGGCCTTTAGCTCAAATGCCAGCATTATTAGATACGCTCTTAGGTATTAATCAGGCCGTAAAAACAGGCGTATGGCTAGAAGATGTCGTGAAAGCGCAAGGCGCTGACTAGTTGCGCATTCTCTCTGTATTTTATTAAGGAAATCCAATGACAAAAATTACATCCGTTGATGCGCGAGAAATTTTAGATTCACGTGGCAACCCAACGCTAGCAGTTGACGTGACACTGGCTTCGGGTGCTCAAGGTACGGCCATGGTGCCCTCGGGTGCTTCTACCGGTAAGC
>JABABC010000015.1 GCA_014238445.1 Coxiellaceae bacterium | reverse complement strand
CAACCGGTTTAGTGACATTAGCCTTGATAAATGCCGCAGCTTCCTCTTCGGCTGAACCACCAATCTCACCCACCATCACAATCACTTCCGTTTGATCGTCTTCTTGGAACATAGCCAAGACATCAATGAAGTTAGTGCCTGGGATAGGATCACCACCAATACCCACACACGTGCTTTGACCAAAGCCTAAATGCGTCGTTTGATGCACAGCTTCGTAGGTCAATGTACCAGAACGTGACACAATACCGACCTTACCGGGCTGGTGAATATGCCCTGGCATAATACCAATTTTACACTCACCTGGTGTAATCACACCGGGGCAGTTAGGGCCAATTAAGCGCGCACTATGATTCGCCATATAAGCTTTGATCGCCATCATATCTAATACAGGAATACCTTCGGTGATACACACGACTAACTCAATACCCGCGTCAACTGCTTCAATGATTGAATCCTTACAAAAAGCCGCAGGAACATAAATCACAGACGCGGTTGCACCAGTTTCTTTAACAGCCACTTTGACGCTATCAAAAACTGGCAAGCCCAAGTGTTGAGAACCACCCTTACCCGGCGTGACACCACCCACCATTTTGGTGCCATATTCAATCGCTTGTTCTGAATGCAAAGTCCCCTGCTTTCCTGTAAAACCCTGACACAAAACTTTTGTTTCTTTATTAATTAAAATACTCATCGTGTTTCGCCCTCTTATTTAACTAACTCAACAATGCGTTTTGCACCATCGGTAAAACCATCAGCTGGGATGATATTAAATTCACAATCCGCTAATTTCTTAGCACCTAATTCAGCATTATTTCCTTCTAAGCGAACCACCACTGGGACGTCAATACCCACATCAGAAACTGCAGCAATAATTCCGTCAGCGATTAAATCGCAACGCACTATGCCACCAAAGATATTCACGAAAATCCCTTTGACATTGCTATCTGAGACAATGATTTTGAAGGCTTCAGTCACACGTTCACGTGTAGCACCACCACCCACGTCTAAAAAATTAGCTGGGTCACCGCCACAGAGTTTAATCAAATCCATGGTGGCCATTGCCAAGCCAGCACCATTCACCATGCAGCCAATTTCCCCATCTAATGCAATGTAATTCAGCTCCCACTGGTGCGCACGTGTTTCACGTTCGTCTTCTTGCGTGACATCACGCATATCACGTAACTGAGGTAAACGATAAAGTGCACTGTCATCCACATTCATTTTACCATCCAGGCACACTAAACGATGACCTTTGGTTAACACTAAAGGGTTAATTTCAATCAAGCCAAGATCACAATCAACAAACAACTGATATAGGCCCATAACAATTTTAGTGAAATCACGCATTAAGCTAACATCCAGTTCTAATGCGAAAAACAACTCACGGCACTGAAACGGTTGCATACCGACTGATGGATCAACAACCACCTTGATGATCTTCTCTGGCGTTTTATCAGCAACTTCTTCAATGTCCATCCCACCTTCGGTAGAAGCCATAAAAACGATACGCTGAGTCGCACGATCAACCACAGCACCCAGATACAATTCACGATCGATATCCGAAGGCTCTTCAATCAATAATTGATTCACAGGCTGGCCATCGGCATCAGTTTGAAAGGTCACAAGGCGAGTGCCTA
Organism: Coxiellaceae bacterium; assembly: GCA_014238445.1. Lineage (GTDB taxonomy): Bacteria > Pseudomonadota > Gammaproteobacteria > Coxiellales > Coxiellaceae > UBA9148. The sequence continues at coordinate 1,816 of JABABC010000015.1, read as the reverse complement.
ACAGTGATTTGACCGCTTCAACAAGAGCGTCTTTACCTTTAACAATCTTGACGCCACCGGCTTTACCACGACCACCCGCATGCACTTGAGCCTTAACCACAAACGTATCGCCACCCAATTGATTAGCCGCACTCACTGCCTCTTCAGGTGTTGAAATAACCTCGCTTCGCGGCGTCACAACACCAAATTGTTGCAATAAAGCCTTTGCTTGATATTCATGTAAATTCATAAATTTCTCTCTACTGGATTAAAATTAAAACATGCCACTAACGAGCATACACTCGTTAGCGGCAAACTATACTCTTAGCTAAACAGCTAATAATAAACGTGAAGGGTCTTCAATGAGCTCTTTAATCGTTTTCAAAAATAACACAGACTCACGGCCATCAATCACACGATGATCATAAGACAATGCTAAATACATCACAGGTCGAGCAACAATTTCACCATTCTCGACAATGGGTCGCTCAACAATGTTATGCATACCTAAAATTGCTGTTTGTGGTGGGTTGATAATCGGTGTAGACAACATCGATCCAAATACACCACCATTAGTGATGGTAAAGGTACCCCCCTGCATATCTTCTAGCGATAATTTGCCGGTTTTAGCCTTACCCGCATAATCACGAATACCTTGCTCAACACCAGCCATCGACATATTCTCAACATTACGCAAAATCGGCACTACTAATCCACGCTCACTGCCAATCGCAATGCCCACATCGTAAAAATGGTGATAAATAATTTCGGATCCATCAATCGATGCATTCACTGCTGGGAAACGTTTTAACGCTTCAACAGCAGCCTTTGTGAAGAAAGACATAAAACCTAAGCGCACACCATGCGTCTTTTCAAAAGCTTCTTTATATTTACTACGAAGATCCATCACGGGCTTCATATTCACTTCATTAAATGTCGTTAGAATAGCAGCGCTTTGTTGCACTTCAACTAATCGCTCGGCTACTCGAGCACGTAAACGAGACATCGGAACACGCTCTTCAGCCCGAGGTCCAACTGGTACTGAGGAACCAGACTGAGTTGCTAATACATCTTCTTTGGTGATCCGTCCATCTTTACCCGTTCCAGAAACGTGTGAAACATCTGCACCGGTTTCAGCAACGGCACGGCGCGCTGATGGACTTAGTGGAGCACCCGTTGTTGAAGATGCCGTCGTTTTTTGAAGTTCTGGTTCACTGCTAGATTCTACAGCAGCTTGATCTGATGAAGCAGACACGTCAACTTCACCTTCTTCAATCAGCGCAAGCACTTGATCTGCTGTCACCGTTTCACCTTCTGCGTGCAATACCTCTTTCAACACACCCGATCGTGGAGCAGGAACTTCCAACATGATCTTATCGGTTTCTAAGTCCACTAAATTTTCATCGCGAGCAACAGCATCTCCCGCTTTTTTATACCACTTAGCTACCGTGGCATCGGCAACAGATTCAGGTAAAGCCGGCACTTTAATTTCGATACTCATTGTGTTTCCTCTTTTAATACATCTTTTTTACGATCACACTCAAATGGGCATCACTCAACATGAAGAGTTCTTACTGAATGTGGCTCTAAACCTTCTAAACTTAATGCACGATTCACTACTTCCGTCTGATGTTTCTTGAACATCGCGGCATGTCCCGCAGACGCTGCGGCCATCGGCACACGGCATGAGTACAACAAGCGCATGGAATCTGGTAAAAACTTCTCTAAACGACTGCGAATCAAGAACCAGGCACCTTGGTTCTTCGGCTCCTCTTGACACCACTCGAGTTCCACCGCATTCGGGTAGGTTGCCAGTATTTCTTTCACAGCATCATAT
>JABABC010000016.1 GCA_014238445.1 Coxiellaceae bacterium | reverse complement strand
TCTCTTGCCCTTTATTCAAGGTGCGCGCAATATCTTCGCCCGACTCAGCCCAAGATAAGTCAGATAAGTGAATCAATCCGTCAATTTCACCATTCAAACCAATGAACACACCAAAGTCTGTCATAGAACGGATATGGCCAGTCACTTTATCGCCTTCTTGAAATTTATCAGCAAATTCCTGCCATGGATTTTGTTTGCATTGTTTAATACCCAAAGAAATACGACGGCGATCTGCATCCACTTCAAGCACCATCACTTCCACTTCATCACCGGGCTGCACCACTTTGCTGGGGTGAATGTTTTTGTTAGTCCAATCTAATTCAGACATGTGAACAAGGCCTTCAACACCCTCCTCTAGCTCAACAAAACAACCGTAGTCAGCAATGTTCGTTACTTTTCCAAAGACACGCGCATTCACTTGATAACGACGAGCAATGTTCAACCAAGGATCATCACCCAACTGTTTCAAGCCTAAGGAAACACGGTTCTTCTCACGGTCAAACTTTAAGATTTTAACTTTAAGCTCTTGTCCTACCGAAATCATTTCGCTCGGGTGCTTAACTCGCTTCCAAGCAATGTCAGTAATATGCAGTAGACCATCAACACCACCCAAATCAACGAAAGCACCGTAATCAGTGATATTCTTAACAATACCCAGCACTTCCTGACCTTCTTGTAGCTGCTCTAGGCGGGCGTTACGCTCAGCACTGGTTTCTGCTTCCATCACAGCGCGTCGAGAAACAACAATGTTATTGCGTTTCTGGTCCATTTTAATCACTTTAAATTCGAGTTCTTTACCTTCCAGGTAACCTAAGTCTCTGACAGGCTTCACATCCACCAAAGAACCTGGCAAGAAGGCTTTAATGGTTTTCACATCAACCGTGAAACCACCTTTCACACGTTCGATAATAGTACCCATAACAATCTCACCGTCTTCATGGGTTTTCTCAAGCTCAGCCCATACTCTCGCACGAACTGCTTTTTCATAGGAAAGTCGGGTATCACCAAAACCGTTCTCGACATTCACGATAACGACTTCGATATCATCACCCACCTGAGGTAATTCACGGCCACGAAATTCATCAGAGGAAATTACAGCATCTGATTTTAAACCTGCATTCACCGTCACCCGGTCAGGTCGAACATCCACGATGGTGGCTTTTACCAGCGTTCCTGGTCTCATATCCAGGGAAGATACACTTTGTTCAAATAAATCAGCAAAATTTTCAGTTGTTGTCATAGTTCATCCATACTTATCACCGCATGTTTAACAATAACAATGCAATGTAAGTGGTTAATCATGCTTATAAAGCATGCGTGTTAATTATCTGGTTACTCACTCAGTAGCAACCCCCTTTTCAAGATCAATTCATTTCACAATGAACATGCTGCATCAACGTATCAAACACCTGATCAATGCTTAAATCAGCCGTACTGATACGAATCACATCAGAAGCTGGCACAGCTGGCGCAATGTCTCGAGACTGATCTCGATGGTCCCGCTGAATCAGCTCCTCTTGAACCTCGCGCAGGCTAACATTAATCCCCTTCGCTTTCAACTGAACCTGACGACGATGCGCCCGTGTGGCGGTATCCGCTTCCAGGTAAAATTTAAGCGTGGCATCCGGGAAAACCACTGTTCCCATATCACGACCATCTGCCACTAAACCCGGGGGCTGCCTGCAAGCTCTATTTAAACCTAAAATAAAGTCTCTAACTGATTGTATTTTTGCGCATTTAGAAGCCATAGAACTGACTGACTCCGTCCGAATATCCGCCGTAATGTCACGCCCATTACACGACACTTCAAAATGCCCTGTTTTTGGAATGGCTTCCATGATAATCGTCAATGACTGAAGTAAAGCCTGCAATTCACGATCAACTTCATAAACCGTCTTATGATGTAAAATTGCCCAAGCAACAGCACGATACAACGCACCGCTATCTAAATAGTGCCAACCCAAGGCTTTTGCCAACAGCAAAGAATAAGTACCCTTACCACTGCCACTTAATCCATCTAATGTAATGACTGTAACTGTCATCCCTCCCTCCTCTTTATAACCCCCAGCACCTGAAATCAATGATCATATAAAACTCAATAACCAAATAAATATCAATGGCTTTTAACAGGGGTGTTAATGTAATTATTTAAGCTTTCTGTTCAAATGTTTTCATAAAACTAACCAAAGCCTCGACACCACTCAACGGCATACTATTATATAAACTCGCTCGAAAACCACCGACCGCTTTATGCCCTTTAAGATGCGTTAACCCTGCCTGCTTTGCTTGCGGCAAGAAAGAGGCCCCCAACCGATCATCCACCAAATGAAACGGCACATTCATCCGTGAACGTGAAGCTTGCTCAACAGGTGCTGAGTACAAGCTGGATTGATCGATGTAATCGTAGAGTAATTGCGAACGTGCCATCGCCCTGGCATTCATCTCATCTAACCCACCTTCCCTTTTTATCCACTGCAATACCAAACCCATCACATACCAACTGAAAGTTGCTGGCGTATTAGGCACAGAGGCTTTGGATAGGCAATGCGCATAAGAATACAACGGCGGCGTAATAGGCAAAGCTTCTCGGCCTAACAAATCATCCGACACCACTGCGACAGTCACCCCCGCAATGCCTAAATTTTTCTGTGCACAGGCAAATACCATGCCATAATCGAGCATGTTTATCGGTCGTGATAAAAAGTTAGAAGACATGTCTGAAATTAATGGGACATGACCCACTTTAGGGGGTGCTGAAAACTCTAACCCATTGACCGTTTCATTATCGACCGCGTAGAGATAGGCAGCATTATCATCAATTGCCCAGCCTGCATCCGGCTCACACACGGACTCTGGCTGCTGAATGACACACGGCGAAATGTATTGTTGCGCCGCCTTGACTGCAAGACGCCCCCAATGCCCTGTTTCTATATAAACAGGTGAGCCCCAACCATCGGAAAAATTCAACGGGGCCATGGAAAATTGTGCTTGACCACCACCTTGCATCAATAACACACGATATCCAGAAGGCAACTCCAAGAGTGACACTAAATCCGCTTCAATCTGTTCTTGTAGTGCGGCAAACACAGGTCCTCGATGAGACACCTCCATGATCGACATGCCTGTGCCTTGAAAATCGAATAACTCAGCCTGCATTTGTTCCAAAACAGGTAGTGGCAACATGGATGGGCCTGCTGAAAAATTAATAGCACGATTCACGATCCGTTCCTTCTTTATCGCTGCTCAGTATCCAACAGATCCTCTGATCCATCCGCCGCTTCGGGAATATCACACGACTCAACGCCGACTAACATTTCATCTTTCGATAAATTAATCAAACGAACCCCCTGCGTATTTCGGCCTAATACTGAAATCTCAGCAACACGGGTGCGCACCATGGTACCGCCATTACTGATCAGCAAAATATCATCTTGTTCTGACACTTGCGTTGCAGCCACAACACGACCATTACGATCACTGATTTGAATAGCAATAACCCCTTGACCACCACGGCCAATCGAACGGTAATCATTCAATGCTGTTCGCTGCCCGTAACCATTCTCGGTAGCTGTGAGCAAAGTGCGTGTTTGATCGACAATGATCAACGCAATGACCTGTTGACCTGCTTTTAATTGAATGCCTCGAACACCTCGTGCATTACGCCCCATCACGCGAATATGGCTTTCATTAAAACGAATCGCCTTGCCCGCATCGGACACCAGCATCACCTCTTGCTGACCATCGGTAATATCTACACCTACCAATCGATCACCTTCGACAATGTCTAATGCAATTTTTCCGTTAGAACGTGGACGCTCAAATTCCGTTAACGCGACTTTTTTCACCACACCTCGTGCCGTTGCCATTAAGACAAATTGATCCGACTGAAAAGCTTTAACAGGCAAGATGGCTGTAATGGCTTCTTCGCTTGCCAGTGGCAATAAATTGACAATAGGGCGACCTCGTGATTGACGACTACTGTTAGGGATTTGATAGGTTTTCAACCAATACACTTTACCTAACGACGAAAAACACAATAACGTATCATGCGAATGCGCAATCATCACATGGCGCACAAAATCTTGATCTTTTACGGATGTGGCTGTCTTACCTCGCCCCCCTCGACGCTGCGCTTGATAACTATCTAGCGACTGCGTCTTCACATAGCCTTGCTCTGATGACGTCACAACCAACAGTTCTTCGGTGATTAAATCTTCTGCGGTTAAGTCTTCTTGTGTGTCGACAATCCTTGTGCGGCGCTCATCATTAAACTGAGTTTTAGCCTCTAACAACTCCTCACGAATCACTCGGTGCAATTCGTCGGGCTCTCCAAGAATCTTAATTAAATCATTAATAATATCAATTAACGCACTGTATTCATTGTGTATTTTATCTTTCTCAAGACCAGTCAATCGATGTAAGCGGAGGTCTAAAATCGCCTGGGCTTGCTGAGGTGACAAATGATAACCATCATCCAGCAAACCAAATGTAGCCGCCAAATCTTGTGGTCGGGTTAACTCACCACCTGATTTTTGCAATAAAGCAGAGACTGAACCCGCAGGCCATGCCTGCGATAATAATTGTTCTTTAGCAACGGCTGGTGTAGGGGCCGCTTTAATCATGGCTATCACATCATCGATGTTTGCCAAAGCAATGCCTAAGCCCTCCAAAAGATGAGCTCGCTCTCTCGCCTTACGCAAATTAAACAAGGTTCTTCGCGTCACAACCTCACGTCGATGATCAATAAAGGCAGACAACGCTTCTTTCAAATTGAACAACTTAGGCTGGCCATCAAACAGCGCAACCATGTTAATTCCAAACACGGATTGTAATTGCGTATGAATAAATAAGTTATTTAATACCACTTCAGGCTGATCACCTCGACGCACCTCAATTACCATGCGCATACCCTGTTTATCGGATTCATCACGCAAGCCAGTAATGCCTTCGATTTTCTTGTAACGCACAAGCTCAGCGATTTTCTCTAATAAGCGCGCCTTATTCACTTGATAAGGCAGCTCAGTCACAATGATCGAAGAGCGGTTGGTTTTTTCATGGGTATCAATATGTGTTTTACCACGCACGTAGATACGACCACGCCCTGTTTTATAAGCGGATAAAATACCTGCTCGCCCATTAATAATACCGCCTGTAGGAAAGTCGGGGCCAGGTATGTGCTGCATTAAGCCCATTAAATCCATATCGGGGTCATCAATGAGGGCCAAAGTGGCATCAATAGTTTCACCTAAGTGATGCGGAGGAATATTCGTTGCCATGCCGACAGCAATACCTGATGAACCATTCACGAGCAGATTAGGGATACGTGTGGGTAATGTATTGGGAATGAGCTCGGTGCCATCATAGTTTGGCGAGAAATCGACGGTTTCCTTGTCTAAATCAGCCAATAAAGCATGCGCCATTTTTGTCATACGCACTTCGGTATAACGCATGGCAGCGGGTGAATCGCCATCCACCGAACCAAAGTTACCCTGACCATCCACTAAGAGATAACGTAAACTAAAAGGCTGAGCCATACGAACAATAGTGTCATACACTGAGGTATCACCATGCGGGTGATATTTACCAATCACATCACCGACAATACGCGCTGATTTTTTATACGGTTTATTCCAATCATTCTTCAGTTCATTCATGGCGAATAAAGCACGACGATGCACCGGCTTTAACCCATCACGCACGTCGGGTAGCGCACGTCCAACAATAACACTCATCGCATATTCTAAGTACGACTGCTTCAGCTCGTCCTCAATGGTGACTTGAGTAATTTCTTTAGCCAGCTGGTCCATAATATTGCGCCCTGTTTGAACTTTTTAAGGCAGACATACTAACATATTCACCACTCTTTCAGTAGCAAAATGTCATGGATTTAACGATCAAAATAACGACAATGACAGCTTTTTAACCAGCTATATTGACTAGCCATACACTCACCCAATGCGCTTAGTACACATCAACCCGGAAAGGGCGTTACAGCCGAAGGCATCATTGAAAAACATTCCACCTTTGCCGGCGGAACATTCCTCCACACGACTCGAGAAAAGCAACACTGAAAACTATCAGGATAAAAGGCTTGACGCGAACTGACCGCATACGTGTACTGAATAAACACGCCTTGCTCACGCAGTAACGATTGCACCTCATGAAAAATGCTGCCGCG
>JABABC010000017.1 GCA_014238445.1 Coxiellaceae bacterium | reverse complement strand
TTGCGCTCTTTTATTCAGGCTATTAGTGGCCCTGCACAATACCGTCAATCGTCATTTTTATCGGGACAGCTAGGTCAAGTGGTTTTCCCATCCTGGTTGTCCATTGAGCAACAACCCCACTTATTTGCGATGCCTTACAGTGCGCCATTTGATCATGAAGGGGCTCGTACACAGGCGCGTCATTATGTAGAGGGAGGGGTGCTCACATCGTATGTGTTAGACGCGTATGCGGCACGTAAATTAAACTTAACCCCTACGGGCAATAGTGGAGGTGTATTTAATTTATCGATTACCTCAACCGGCCAAGATCTTAAAGCCTTATGTGAACTTATGGGACGCGGTTTATTAGTGACAGAGTTAATGGGGCAAGGGACCAATATTGTATCGGGTAATTACTCTCGTGGTGCGAGTGGTTTTTGGGTTGAGAATGGTGAGATCCAATTTCCAGTATCAGAAGTGACCATTGCGGGTAATCTAGCAGAAATGTTTAAACACATCGTGGCAGTGGGGTCTGATTGTGACGTGCGTGGTCGTATACAAACAGGGTCTGTTTTAGTTGAAACGATGACTGTTGCGGGTGGCTGATGTGCTGGACAAAGATCCAGCATCGTGTGAACTATTCCTTTTTCGAAACCGTGCTGGCAATCAGTTGAAGAGGGTTTGCTTTAATGGGTCATGCTTTTGGTTGCTTTATTGCTGATTAGAGAAAAGTTGTTTTAAATTGCAGCCCCATTATCATGCGCCTGCCCATTATCAGCCGCCTGCCCATTATCAGCCTCCTGCTCAATATCATCCGTTACAAGATGAAAGATACCATGGCCCGCAAGGGCTTGTTGAGCAGCGGGCGGTGCCAAACGACGAGTTAGATCTTTTTCCAGTTTTGTTGTGTCGATTTTTTCATCAGCGTGAAATGTATAGTTTTGTAAAAATATTAGCAGTTGTTGATTTTGAACAGGATCTGTTCGTGTGTGTAATGTGCGAATTAAATGGAACATCATCTTTGAATCATCTGCCCCTAATTGGAGTGGCGTAGCAATTATAGCTGGTTTAGGGAGCTGTAAAATATAGCCTGCTAGTAATTCTTTAAAAGAATCTGTCAGTGTCTGATCTGTGGATGGGTCGTCCAAGAAACCATTCGCTGGTTGGAGATCCCTTATTAATGCACGGAGTGCTATTTTCAATGTTCTGCTTGTTGCAGGTATAGTCATTATGCGTCCTCAAAGTTTTTACAGACCCATCATTCATTAATGATAAGCAGGTGTTAAGCTGTGGGCGGACTATAACAATAAATGAGGAAAAACTCAGCTTAAGATAATGTTATCTGTCAAAATATTAGTGAAAAGTTAGCTCTGTCACAAGTTCATCTTATTTTGTAAAAAATTATACCGTGTAATTTGCTGGAACTGCTCTGTGCCTGTTGTGATCATATGGCAAAGATCACGGTTGTTTCATGACATATGACTTGCCTAGAGGAAGACACCATGTCGCAAGTTGGGTTCCCTCTTTATTTTCAACCCATTGACATTGAATTAACCCCCATTGCGCACAGCCCGTTTGTGAATTGACGGAGTTATATTGTAGACAAACTTCCTGATAGTTGAGATTACATTGTTGATTGTTATTAATGTTGTAACAATTCGTGGGCTGTGTTTGTGCACTGGGTGCTGCAATACTGCTTTCGCTGATTAGGCATAAGGTGGTTATGAGGCAGGCCGTCATTTTCGTGAGGCATGAAGTATGGTTCATAGTCTTGTCCTTTTTTGTGTTTATACACTGTATTTTAGTTGAAAACTTTTTGTGCCGTTGTTTTTTTTAAAAACGGGGTTCTTTTAGTGTATATTATCAATAACTTGATACTGAATTTAAGGAATGCTTATGTCGACAACTCACTCAAAGATGGATTCGAAGCCTGCATTATGGAAGATAATTTATTTGTCGAGTTTGGTGCCTTTCTTTATCATGCTGCCAGAAACCGCGGTGCCTCATTTAAGTGTCTTTTTTAAATTACAGGTCTCATCCGCTGAGTGGGTGGTATCCATTTGCTGTTTAGCCTATGGGTTAGGTGCTTTGCTTTACGGCCCTTTCGCTAACTGCCTGGGTAAGAAGAAAACATTGATCCTTTTTTTTATGATTGGCCTGGTTGGCGTTTTGTGTAATTTAGTCAGTTTTTCTTTGCACAGTTTTATGCTGCTGTTGATCGGTCGTGCCTTAACAGGGTTTGGTGTTGGTTCTGGGCTTGTGCTTGGCATGGTCATATTGAATGAAGCGTATGA